>CAYJTA010000024.1:0-11435 GCA_964372825.1 uncultured archaeon
CTATATTCAAAATACATATCAAGTGATTAGGATTATTTACTTGTTTCAGATTAATACATGTCATCCTCATACAAAATCAGATTTTTAACACGCCTCACCTTAATTCAACCCATGAGACAGGTTTCTAAAAAGGATGCATCTAAACTTTATTCTGAAAGGCCGCCATGGAGCAGGAAAGGGGATTTCGGCAGGTTGCTTTGCATAGGCGGCAGCCGCTACTATCCGACAGCGCCAGCCCTCGTTTCCCTCGCCGCAATGAGATCTGGTGTTGACTGGTCATACATACTTGCCCCGGAGAGGGCGGCTAACATCTGCTCATCTTTGTCGTCCGACATTATGTCTTATCCGCTGGAGGGAGACTTCCTAAAAAAAAGCCACATCGATTTTATCACAAGCTTTATGGAAAAATACAATGCTGCAGTAATAGGAAATGGAACAGGAAAAGAAAGGGAAACACAGGAAGCTGTAAGAAAAATACTAGAAAAGACGAAGTTGCCCGCAGTCATTGATGCAGACGCCATATATGCCGTTTCTCAAGACACTGCATTGCTGGGGAAAAATTTTATCCTGACACCGCATTCCAATGAATTCCTTGTCCTGACAGGCGAGGATGTAAATACTGACATAAAAGAAAGGGCAAAGCTTGTCGCGAAGCATGCAAAAAAGTTCAGCTGCACAATACTTCTGAAAGGGCATGTTGACATTATATCTGATGGCAAACGCACAATGCTAAGCAAAACAGGGCATCCAGTGATGGCAAAGGCAGGCACAGGCGATGTGCTGGCAGGCATTGCAGGCGCCTTGCTTGCAAGAGGAAATGAACCGTTCAAGGCAGCATGCGCAGCAGCCTATATCAGCGGCCTCGCCGGAGAGCTGGCCGAGAAAGAATACGGGGAATCTTTGGCGGCTTCTGATATTATAGAAAACATTCACAAAGCACTGTCGGTGCTCAAGAAATAGAGAGTCAGAGCAATTATTATTCTAAACCCTTTCCCTCCACCAATTCAGCAGATCTTCCATGGTCCTTTCGAATGGTATTTCCGGCTTCCAGCCTGTGATCTCCTCAAATTTTGTGCAGTCGCCGAGCAGTATTGGAACGTCAGAAGGCCTGAGCCTCTCCGGATCAACCTTTATTTCAATGTCCTTTGTTTTGCTTAGCTTCAGAAGTATATCCAAGACAGACTTTATCGGTATGCTGTTTCCCGAACAGATATTATAAACTTCACCATATTTGCACTTCTTTACAGCCAACAAATAGGCCCTTATTATATCCCTTACATCAGTGAAATCCCTTTTAGCATCGAGGTTTCCGACAAGAAGCACATTCTTCTTTTTTCCCTTCTCGATTTCAGCTATCTGCTTGGAAAAATTTGATGTCACAAACACCTCGCCTCTCCTTGGTCCTGTATGATTGAACGCCCTTGTGACAACAGACTTTATGCCGTAGGAGAGCGTGTATTGTATTGTCAATCTGTCTTGCGCCACCTTCGAAACGCCATACGGGGACAAAGGCCTCAGCTCATTTGTTTCTTTTATGGGAACCTCATCAGGCCTTACAAGCCCATATTCCTCGCTGCTGCCTGCAACTTGGATGACTATGTCCATTTTAGATTTCCTGACAGCCTCAAGGATATTAAGGTTGCCAATTATGTTTGTCACCAATGTCTCCTCAGGCGCATGCCAGCTTGTCGGAACAAAGCTCTGGGCAGCAAGGTGGAATATATAATCCGGTTCAGCCTTCTTTATAGCGTTCTCCGTCGAATGCGCGTCCCTCAGGTCCGCTTCAATGAGGGTGATTTTATCCTTTATATGGTCGATGTTATCTGTTTTGCTTCTCCACCTTGCTGTGCCGTATACTTCAATATCTTCTTTAATGAGAAGTTCTGCTAAATGAGATCCAACAAATCCAGTTATGCCTGTTATTAGTGCCCGCTGCATAATACTAACGATTTTACCTACTAAGCCTTATAAACATTTAAGTTCATTCCAAGGAGCCAACAGAAGGAAATCGCGGGGAAAGAAGGCATTATTTTTATATTCCAGAAAGCAATTTGATGCAAAATCAACATATTGAGGCGGCATGGATCAGAATACCCGACAAAAAATGCCTCTGGCGAGGATCGAACTCGCGGCCCCCAGATATCTCACAGCATGCGCTCGACACTCATAACGATGTGTTATGAGTCTGGTGCTCTAACCGCTGAGCTACAGAGGCGGTTCAATATTTTTGTTCTCATGCCTTTTAACCCTTTTCCATGAAATAAATCAAAAAGCGTTAACGGAAAAACGATAACAGGACTGTTTATATATCTTTCTGAAAATGCAGATTCTTTAGTTGTTTCACTTTAATTGCCTTATATCCAGTCGAGTATACAATACAAAAATGTGAGGCAGAATGGCTTTTTATAAGGGAGCATAAAGGAATATATGATACTGACTTCCTACATACAATGGACAATCGTGGTCTACATTGGAGCAGGCGTGGTTTTTCACATTATCGGCAGCATATGGGAATCAGGCATACTCAGGCCTAAGCACAGGAAGCTGCCTACAGTTTCCATAATAATCCCTGCCTACTTCTCCTCCAAGACAATCGCAAAATGCCTCAGGTCGGCCATAGAGGCCGATTATCCGAAGAAAGAGACAATAGTGATAAACGACTCAGACGATGAAACCCCTTCCATATGCAGGCGATATGGAATAAGCTGCGTGCAGAATTCGAGCAGACTCGGGAAATCAAAAGCACTGAGCAAAGGCATAGAGCTGGCGAAAGGTGAAATCATTTTTCTCCTCGATTCCGACACAATAATTGATAGAAATGCCATTAAGGAATGCGTTTCATGGTTTTCGGACAAAAGCGTGGCGGCTGTCCAGCTCCGCTATATACCGCAGAACAGCCACAGTTTGATTAGCGGTCTTACATATCTCGAACATTATTTCACCATGTCGTTTTTCAAAAGCAGCATGTTCTGCGGCACAATACTGGGATTCAGGGGATGTGCCATGGCAATAAGAAGAAGCTCCATTCATGCTGTCGGCGGCTGGAAGGAGACTATGGCAGAAGACCTCCATATGTGCGCAAAGCTTGTCAAAGCAGGCTACAGGGTGCAATACGAGCCCCGGGCACTCGCCAGAACGATGGAGCCTGAAAGCATGGGGGAACTGGCAAAGCAGAGAACCAGATGGGGAAAGGGCGCAATCTTCACATTCCTTTCACACTACAGCCTCTATCTAAAGAGCCCGCAGTTTTTCATTTATATATTCCCATATATAATGGCACTAGTAGCCTTGCTTGATGTCTTTATTCTTGAGCCTCACCTTTATTTTTCAAGTGTCTCAATAGTCTCCGATACATCAGAAGATTTCACATTCTCAATAGCATCCATCATTGCCAGACTTTTTGCCGGCGTATTCGGTCCCCTTGGACTGGCAAGCATGATTTACATTGGTGTCCTTGTTTACCCCGAGAAAGGAAAAATGATGGAGTTGGCACTCCTGCCGCTTTATATACTCTTTTATGTGCCCTTTATCACAGCCTTCTATGCTAAGGGCATCATTTCAGGCTTGGTGGACAAGAAGAAGGAAAAAACAGAACTCAATCTGGATGAGTGGTAGGCCCATGATCCTTCGCTGTCCTGCGAATTCCTCATTTTGCATCTCAAAAGGAAATGACGTTTCCTGTATCGTTATAAAAGTCTATAAAACACTGCCTATTGACATTTTTTCCATATCCGTACTGCGTAACAAAGCATTCGAGGCAAATAAAAACCACTGCGCCTCAATAATCACATATGGCCGATAAACCGAAAGGCTACAGGCTGACAGAAGAAGGGAGAAGCTATATGATTAATGGGCTTCCGGAAACGAGACTTCTCAATCTGTTAGGAAATGATAAGAAAAGCATAGAAGCGCTTTCAAAGGAGATGGGCGAAAAGGAGCTGGCCATAGCAATACAGCATGCAAAGTCAAAGAATGCAATAAGCGTCAGCAATAACATGATTATCAAGAAACAGGACGCCCTTTTTTCTGAGCAGAACTGGCTAAAAATGATTTCTGAAGGGGAAAAAATCAATTCCAATATGACAGAAATCCTCCTTAAAAGGAGGCTGATAGAGGAGATCAAGGAAACAGATTACGAGAAGGCCATGCAGTTTGCGAGGAAGGAGATAACGGCTGTCGATCCCTCCCTATTGAAAACAGGCCTGTGGAGAAAAACCAGGCTTAAGCCTTACAATATCCAGATAGCAGGAAAGGCACAATATGCCGGCAGGCCCCATATCCTCAGCCATTTTATAAGAAAGGTCAGGGATATATTCCTGGATCTTGGCTTTTCTGAAGCGGCCGGGCCATTGATAGAATCAAGCTTCTGGAACTTCGATGCGTTGTTCCAGCCGCAGGATCATCCTGCAAGGGATATGGCCGACACCTTTTACATGGCCAAGCCTGAAAAATGCACTTTGCCCGGCAAAAAGATTGTTGAGAAGGTTAAGGCAGCACATGAAAAAGGTGTTGATGGCAGCAAAGGGTGGAGATATGAATGGAGTGATGAGATTGCAGCTCAACCAGTCCTGAGGACTCATACGACAGCTGTCTCGGCAAGGATGCTCTGCGGACTAAAAGAGCCTGCCAAAGTGTTCTGCACAGGCAAGGTGTTCAGGAATGAGTCTATAGATTACAAGAGTTTGCCTGAATTCACACAGATTGAGGGCATTGTTGTTGATAGGGGTGCGACATTCGAGCATCTGTTGGGCTATCTGAAGGAATTCTACCTCAGGATAGGCTTCGAAAGGATAAGGTTCAGACCTGCTTACTTCCCTTACACTGAAATGTCTGTCGAGCCAGAGGTCTGGATTACTGAAAGGCAGGAGTGGATGGAACTGGGTGGAGCTGGTATTTTCAGGCCAGAGGTCACTATACCCCTTGGTGTCAGGTCTCCTGTCCTTGCTTTCGGCCTTGGACTGGAAAGGCTTGCCATGGTCAGGACCGGTATAAAGGATATCAGGGAGTTCTATTACCGCAATGACCTTGAAATATTAAGGAATGCTGTGCTATGGCCGTAGTGGAATTTGATCTCGATGATCTTGGGCACCTTGTAGGCAGGAGGCTCAAAAAAGAAGAGCTGGAAGGATTGGCAATGATGGGCTTTCCCTTGGAGAAACTGGAAGAGAAAAAAGTATTCTATGAGGTTTTCCCGAACAGGCCTGACATGCTGAGCATAGAAGGCTTTGCAAGAGCTGCAAGATCTTACCTTGGATTGGAGAAAGTTGCCAGAAATTACAGCATAGAAAAAAGCGGATGTGAGCTTACTGTCGACAGAAATGTCTCTGATGTAAGACCGTATATAGCTGCTGCAATCCTCAAAGGAGGCAGGCTGAATGAAGCGGTTCTCCAAAGCCTCATACAGCTGCAGGAAAAGCTGCACGACACATTCGGCAGAAAAAGGAAGAAGGTGGCCATAGGGATCCATGATATGGCAAATCTAAAGGAACCCTTCTTTTATAAGGCTGTTTCCAGAGACGCCATTGGATTTGTTCCATTGGGAATGAACAGGAAGATGACGCCGTCAGAGATCCTCGAACAGCATCCGAAGGGCATGGAGTACTCACATCTTATCAGGAATAAAGTCCCTTTGCTTGTTGACAGCAGAGGACAGGTTCTCAGCATGCCGCCTGTGATTAACAGCGAATTAACGAAACTGGCAGCAGATTCCAGGGAATTGCTCATTGACGTTACTGGAACGCAGATGCATTCCATACTTGAGGTGCTTAATATAATTTCTTCTGCCCTGCTCGACAGGGGATTTTCAGCCTATTCTTTGCAGGTGATTTATGCCAGCGGTAAAATGACTACTCCTGACTTGTCTTCAACCAAAATGAAAATCGATATCAAATATGCTGAAAGGCTGCTTGGATTGAAGTTAAAAGAAAGGGATCTTGCAGATCTTCTATCAAAAATGGGGATTGGATGCGAGAAAAGCTATGCCATAATCCCTGCCTACAGGGCTGACATCTTCCATCCCATAGATTTGGTCGAGGAGATGGCGATTGCATATGGCTATATGAATTTCAGGCCGGCGATTCCTTCAATACCTTCCACTGCTTCCAGGCAGCATAGGAACGACTTCAGGTTTGCGGCTTGTGAGACCATGCAAGGGCTAGGTTTCCAGGAAATACTGTCCATGATACTTTCCAATGGCGAATCCTGCAGGAAGTCAGGCTTGACAGGAAAACACGCTGAAATAAGGAACAGCGTCTCGTCTGAATGCACAATTGTCAGATCGAATCTCTTGCCTGGCATCCTGAAGACGCTGTCCCAGAACAAAAGCAAAAGCTACCCGCAGCATGTATTTGAGGCAGGCGATATTGTCGTTCTTGACAGGAACGCAGAGACAGGGGCAAGGGATGTGATGAGCATTGCGGCAGCTATTGCCGGAACAAATGTCGGATACGAGTCCATTGCGCCTGCACTGAAGACCTTTCTATCCTCCTTCGGGCTCGGTTACAAATTGAAGGAATCGAAGGCCAATGCGCTCATAGATGGCAGAGCGGCTTCGATAATGATTGACGGGAAGGAGATAGGCGAGATTGGGGAAGTTTCTCTGGAGGTCCTTGAGAACTGGGGGATAGAGATGCCTGTGGTTGCATTTGAGATTTCTTTGGAAGCTGTTTATGAGATGTTGAAAGGGGATAGAAATTAGAGCAGCTTTCAACTACTTCTGCAAAAATGTTTTAGAAGCAATGATTTAGCAAATTTGTGATTTCCAGATCTCAGGGAGGTGACAGGCAAGTTTAAGATTCAAAGCGAACTTGAAATGGTTCAGGTGACCGCATCACCTGTTTCCTTTCAGCTTGAATATGGCTTCTGCAAGGTCACCATTAGTATTCTTCAGCGCCTGCTCGGCCTCTTCCCTTGTGCAGCCTGTCTGCTCCATTATTAAGGACAAATCATCTTCCCTGCCTTTTCCAGGGTCTTTCCTTTTTTCTTCTCTGGCCTTGCCAGTTATCTGGAAGCTCTCATGGCCCATCATCTTTACCTTCGCAACATTCGGCTCTTCGATGACGATGTCCCTGTCTGATGCCCTTATTATCACGACTTCGGCTTCTATGTTTTCGGTCTGCATGCCCATCTGCTTGGCCAGCCTTTCCATCTGCCTTGGGTCGATTTTCATATGGATTGTGTATCTCTATTTTTTTATTCTCCGTCTATAAAAACCAAAGAATTAAAAGGAATCGGTGGGGCATGGGAGAACTAAAAGAATCTGACCCTGAAGTCTTTCAGGCAGTGGAGCTTGAGACGCAGCGGATAAACGAAGGCCTTGAATTAATACCTAGCGAGAATTTTGTCAGCAAGGCAGTGATGCAGGCCTTGGGGAGTGTTTTCAATAATAAGTATTCTGAAGGGTATCCTGGAAAGAGGTATTATGGAGGCAATAAATATACAGACATTGTCGAGAACCTTGCCATCGAGCGGGCAAAGAAACTCTTTGGCGCAGAGCACGTCAATGTCCAGCCCTATTCAGGCTCTCCTGCAAATACTGCTGTCTATTTTGCCCTGCTGAATTTCGGCGATACCCTGATGGGCATGAACCTTGCCCAGGGAGGCCACCTTACCCATGGCCATCCCGTGAGCTTCTCTGGGAAGGCGTACAGGCCTGTGCAGTATGGCGTCGATCCCCAAACACACCTTATAGATTATGATGATGTCAGAAGACTGGCAGAAAAAGAAAAACCAAAAGTAATCATTTCAGGCGCGACTGCTTATCCAAGGAAATTTGACTTTGAGGAGTTCCACAAAATAGCGCAGGATGTTGGTGCAATAAGTATGGCTGATATTGCGCATGTAGCTGGATTGATAACAGGAAAGGAGCACCCTTCGCCTTTTCCTTTCACCGATGTCGTGACGACAACGACCCACAAGACGCTGAGGGGTCCGAGAGGCGCCATGATCATGTGCAAAAAACAGTTTGCAGAGGCCATTGACAAGGCCGTCTTCCCCGGGCTGCAGGGCGGACCTCACGAACATAGGATAGCGGCAACAGCTGTCTGCCTCAAGGAGGCCATGGAGCCCGGTTTCAGTGATTATGCGAAGCAGATTGTGAAGAATGCGAAGGCAATGGCAGAGGAGCTTATGGGACTGGGATTCAAGCTGGTGACTGATGGAACAGACAACCACCTTATGCTTGTCGACCTCAGAAACAAAAACATCACGGGCAGGGAGGCTGAAGCTGCTCTGGACAAGGCCGGTATAACAGTCAACAAGAACATGATACCTTATGATCCGAGGAAGCCTTTCGACCCCTCCGGCATAAGGCTGGGGACGCCGGCGATAACAACAAGGGGCATGAAGGAGCAGGAGTGCAGGGAGATTGCTGGTCTAATTTCAAAGGCAATAGATAATTTCAAGGACGATGCATCCCTCGAAAAAATAAGGCAGGATGTGAAGGAGTTTTGTTAGGGGTTTCCTGTATATTGTTTGGCTCGGGCTGGGTTGTTAAGTTCGCCGGAATTTCACCTGAATTTGCTTCTTGGATGAATTGGCCGGTGAAATTCTTTATTTAAAACTCTCAGCAAATCTGATTCATGAATGACTATCAAAGCAAGATCAGCACAATGTCCATATTCAGCGATGTTTATCCCCAGCAGCTGCAGGACGTTCTTGATGAGATTATACGCTATTTTCAGCTGCTTGGCGAGCATTCCATAGAGGCAAGGCTTGAAGGTGTTGCACAGCTTATTGTGCCTGCAGAGGAGATTGCCATCAGAGGTAACATACGGGACATAGAGCGTGAAAAATTTGAATACCGCTGGAGCCTGCTCGATGAAGAATCATTTTCGCTTGAAACATTGAAAAAGTATGCCAAGAAAGACAACCCTAAGTTGTATGGGAAACTTTCCGGCTTGAAGTTACCGGCCGATTGGATTAAACTGAAAAAAACTATATGGAAAGATTATTTCACAAAGCTTCTTGATGGATTTCGAGAAGGGAATGTCCTGCCTCCAGATTCTGTTTTTCTTTTGGAAAAGGGATTAGGTAAACGCTATCCTGAATCCCATATTTTCCTTATTTTTTTCTATTACAAAATGATGGACAGTTATTTGGTTGGCATTGACGGGAGACCTTCTTACCATGGCATGGGCAGAGGGCATTATACTTTCGGCATGCAGATGCCTTTTACTGATGAGGAAGGAAAGGGGACAGGTCAAACGCTCATAACAAGTACGCCAAGTGCCCTGAGAGGGCTGTTGGAAGGTATGAAGAAAGAGAATCTTGTTCGATTTGTCAAAAGGCACATAAAACATGAATATGTGGGGCATTTTCTAAGAGGATTGCCAGATAGGTATGATGGAAAAGGCTCTGTGATGGAGCCGAAGGAAAGCCCGCAAGAGATGATCAAATATCTTGAAGAGGAATTCAGGGAAGATTTGTCTGATGTGTTTTGAATACTATTTCTTGCACAATTATGTCACTGCTTGACGTGCGTGCATAAAAGCTGACGCAGGGAATATTAATTATGGCCTCTCTTGACGGCTTCTTCAGGCCGGAATCGGTTGCTGTTATAGGCGCAAGCAGGGACCCTCGAAAGCCTGGCCATGTCATTTTCAGGAATTTCCTAGAGGGACATTTCAAGGGCAAAGTATATCCCGTCAATCCCAATGCCGACTCCATAATAGGCATGAAGTGCTATCCAAGCGTTCTGGATATAGAGAACGATGTAGAGCTCGCCATTATTGTGGTCCCCGCAGAAGTATCGATAGAGGCCATGGAAGATTGCGGGAAGAAGGGCATAAAAAACGTGGTTGTGAATGCAGGCGGATTCAAGGAGATAGGCAACATCCGGCTGGAAGAGCAGCTTACAAAAGCAGCAGGAAAATACGGCATAAAGTTCATAGGCCCAAATACCCTTGGCATCTTCGATGCGCATTCAGGCGTCGATACACTTTTCAACCCCAAGTACAAGCTTGAGAGGCCGCAGGCAGGCGGCATCGCATTCATCAGCCAGTCTGGGGCAATAATGTCTGTTGTGCTGGACTGGATGTCCATGAAAGGCTACAGGGCAAGTAAGTTCATTTCCTACGGCAACGCAGCAGACATAGACGAGAGCGAGCTTGTCGAATATCTCGCATCTGACCATCACACGAAAGTCATCTGCATATATCTGGAAGGCGCCAAGAACGGCAGGCGCTTCTTTGACATAACAAGGCAGGCCTCGAAAAAGAAGCCCATAATAGTGCTCAAGGGAGGGAAAACAGCGGAAGGCAGTAGTGCAGTCTCAAGCCACACAGGCAGTCTGGCAGGCCAGGCTGTAGTCTATTCTTCTGCATTCAGACAGGCCGGCATAATCGAGGCAGATGATATAGAACAGATCTTCGACTTTGCAAGGGTGCTGTCATCCCAGCCAAAGTCAAAAGGAAACCGAGTGCAGATAATAACCGATGGAGGCGGTTTTGGCATCCTCTTTGCCGACAGCATGCCAAAGAACGGTCTGTCAGTGTCAAGGATGAATGAAAAGAGGCTTTTGGAACTGAAAAAACAGCTCCCGGAACATGCCGTTGTCGGAAACATCATAGACCTGACAGGCGATGTCAATGCAGAAAGGTACGAGATCTGCATAAACGCTGCAATGGAAGACCCTGATGTCGATATGATAGCAGTCATCGCCCTTTTCCAGGTCCCTGCCCTCACAGGCGAAATAGTGGAGGTTGTGGCAGAAGCAGCAAGGCAAAGGAAGAAGCCGGTAATATTCATTGCGGCTGGAGGAAGATTTACAGAAGTCCTCAAGAAAAGCCTGGAGGATTACGGCGTGCCGACATTCAGCTATCCTGAAAGAGCGACAGCTGCCTTAAAGGCCCTGAAAGAATATTCAGCGAGATGCTGACATCACATCAATCCCGCGTTAGTTTTACTTTTCATTTTCATCTATCGCTTTCACAACTATGTATCCAAATCTCACCCAAGACCGCTTAAATTCCTCACGTGTTCGGACAGAAATCTTTCGCAGCATAAAGAAGGCCATATGAATCATTCCTGATTTATACACTCCGGTATGCATGCCAGGCTCATGAATTCCTTAATGAAGGCTCTCAAGAACAAAGTGCTGAGGGCGTCTAAACCCCTGAAAACACAAAAAGCCAGAAGATCAGTGCGACAAAAAGGGCAAACAGGGCTGCCGCTATCACCACAAAAATAGCGGCCTTATTCTTGTTCTTCTGGGAGAGATTCGTGACGGCAAAAACTGTCATCACGAGGGCTATCGAAAGCAGAAAGCCTAGGCCAAATACCGACATCAACAAAAATGCAGGATCTTGGAATGCCATTATCTTATATTGGCCGTTTGCCTTAAAAAATGAATGTTTGGAAGATTACATAATCTTTTGATCATCATTTAAAGTGAAACAACTAAAGAATCTGCATTTTCAGAAAGATATATAAACAGT
>CAYJTA010000025.1:0-10629 GCA_964372825.1 uncultured archaeon
CTCTTGCATTTTAGATTGAAGTTTAAAATTGTATAGTTTTTATAATGCAGATTTTTTTGTATTTTTTAAATTCTATCATTCTTCTTTGCAGGAGTTTTGTCGGATCATATTCGATCCTGAAAGGCTCATAAACAACAGGCAGGGCAGGCTTCACTCCGAAATCTGTATGGCCTATATGCAGCAGCGCATCACAACCCAGGGCCTTTGCCTCCATGTCCCTTATGTCGCATGCTCCAAAGCAGGGCTCAACAGAGACAAGCACCTCAAATCCCTCCTTTTCAAGCTGTTTGGAAAAAGTTATGAGAGACATTTTGAGGCCTTCTGGAGCCTGGATCATTACCCTTCTTGCCCCGAGTTCCTTCAGTTTCTCTATTGAAGATTCTGATATGCGGTGCATATGACCAATTCCATGAATCAGATATAAATAAACACATTGCAAGAAGGAGGGTGCAAGATTCCGTTTCCTCTTCATGACTGTTTCATTCTTTCTGGAGCAACAAAAAGATATCCGGGCAGCATTTAAATAAGGGGAATTTGTTATAAGGTATGGAAGAAATCTTCGGCTCTCTTCTGAAGGGGAAAATAAAGCTGTACGAGCTCGAGAACGTCATCTGGCAGAAGATATATGGCGGGGATAAAAGGAAATGGCACCAGGCCAACAAGGATGCCGCATTCCTTAGGCTGAAATTCCTGAAAGAGAAAACAGGAGTGAAACTGGATGATGTGGAAAGGTGCTATATAGAAGTCTCCTCGAGCGAAAAGCTGACGACAGGCATAGAGCAACAGATAGGGGGTGCAGCAACCCCTTTGGGCATAGGAGGGCCGCTGACGATCAATGGCGATTATGCGAAAGGTGAGTTCTATCTTCCTCTTGCCACAAATGAGGCCGCACTTATCGCAGGAATCAACAGGGGCTGTAAGGCCATAAACCTTTCCGGAGGGATAAAGGCAAAGGTCACAAGGGACTGCATGACACGTGCTCCTTTGATCGAGGCAGAGAGCATATCTGATGCTGCAGAAATGGTTGAAAAATTAAAACTGGATAAAAAATTCTGCGAAGAGATAAAAAAGGCATGCGAAGCGGAATCAAAGGTGACAAAGCTTCTTGAAATACAGCCGTTCCAGTCTGGCCGCTATTTGCATATGAGGTTCGTCTTCACTACAGGCGATTCGATGGGCATGAACTCTGCAACCAAATATTCAGCAAATGGTGTAAGGGTCGTCCTCAAGAGATTCCCGAAAGCAAGGCTGATTACTCTGACAGCAAACCTGTGTTCAGACAAAAAGGCGACTCATTCCAATGTTCTTTTGGGAAGGGGGAAAACAGCCCATACGGAAGTGAGAATCAGCTCTGAAACTATTAAATATGAGTATAATATAGGGCCAGAAAGAATAGTGAGGCTCAACAATCTCAAGAACTACCAGGGGTCTGCCCTTGCAGGCACAGTGACAGGCTTCAATGCGAATGCAGCAAATACTGTTGCGGCCCTGTTTATAGCCACAGGCCAGGACTGCGCCCAGATAGTTGAATCAAGCTCATGCTTTACGCATGCGGAAATGGAAAACAATAATCTGATTTTTGGGGTCACAATGCCGTGCCTGGAAGTGGCCACCACAGGGGGCGGGGCAGACTTCGGAACGGCAAAGGAGTGCCTGCACTTGCTGGGATGCCATGGCCCGTCCAAGGCTGCCCCGGGAGACAATGCAAAAAAACTGGCAGAGATAATAGCTTCTGCTGTCACGGCCCAGGAGCTGAACCTGCTTTCAAGCGAGGCCAATGTCTTCGAGCTTGCGGAAAGCCACATGAGACTGGCCAGAGGCAAGTGATCCTCAAATATTGGAAAGAGGCTGCAATAATAGGAATGCTTTATCCGAAAGATGAAACGATTCTGGATGATCTGGCGGACAAAATGATAAGGCTCAATAACAGGCTACAATCTGCAGATGCATAAACTGATATTCATTTTCCAACGAATTTAAATCTGAAAGCCCACATTAAAGTGGCTATGAAACTTCTCCTTTCTCTTCTCTTTTCAGTCGCTGTCGTGCTGGTTCTGGCCAGTCCTGCCTCCGCCTTCCTTGCCGTCTCCATTGAGCCTGAAAACCGGACAGTGACGGAGGGGCAGCAGGCTGTCTACACCCTGAAGGTTGTAGGGGATTCTGACGCAAAAAAGCTCCTCAAGATAACTGTCGACGGCCCGCATCTGGAATGGCTGCAGCCGACGCAGATGCTCGTGGAGGTCAGGCCGCAGAGGGAAGAGACAGCGGAAATCATATTGATGCCTCTTGAGGCCGGCAGTTATGTTTATTCGGTTTCGATGTCGGATGCCATTTTCCCGAAGGAGAAGACAAAGGTGGGCTTCAGGCTGAATGTTCTTCCCCTTCCGCCTTCCCTTGAAGCTGGAAATCTTGAACTGACGCAAGAAGATGCTGTCCTTAACATAGCCTTCGATGTCAGGGCAAGAAACAGGGACGTATTTCCGCTGACAGTCGAAGTCAGGGATAGGGGAGGCATAATTGTCAGGCAGCTCTTCTCTGACGAGCCTGTGGGCGGTGTCACAAGGGTTACCAAGGCTATAGGCGCCAAGGGCATGCTCGCCGGCATATACAATGTCGAGGTGAAGCTGGACAGCATCGTGTTGAAGGACAGTTTCCTCGTGGAGCCTGTGCACAATGTTGTTGCAAAAACTGAAACGAGAAAGGGGGATTCCTATGACGAGGTGATTGTAACGGTAAAAAATCTGGGAAATATTGTGGAGAGGGACTATAGGCTGCAGAGCAGCATGAACAGGGATTTTGCCACAGGCTTTGTGACAAAACCGCTGGCATGCTATGAAACAAAGGGCACGAAGGAGTGCGAGTTCCTGCTGGGGGATATTGAGCCGGGCAAAGAGAAACAGGTTACCTACAGGCTGGAATACTGGCCGACAACGGCAAGATTCATAACAGGCGTCATAGTCCTGTCCGCCATAGCTATAGGCCTCATTGTCGAATATTCGATGCCCAGGGTGAGGAAGAAGTATGTGACAAGGGACAAGAGGGAGCACAACATAATATTGGAAATCAAAAACCCTGTAAGGCGGCTGAAAAACGTGGTCGTCAGGGACTTTGTCTCCCCGCTTGCTTCTGTGACGGATTTCGGCAGCCTGAAGCCTGTTGTGAAGCGCTCAGATGCGGGAACAGAGCTCATCTGGCGGCTGGGCGACCTGTCTCCAAAGGACCATAGGATGATCAGCTACACGATAAGGCCCGTCGTGCTTGGCAGCCTCAAGATGCCGAGAGCGCATATACGCTATGGGGATGAGAAAGGCACTAAGAAGGTTTACTCGTCAAGGATCCTGATTGAGTGAATGGCGACATTTATTTTTCTTTTTTACTGGATGATTTTGGGATAATTTGGACGGAATGAAATTTTGATAAATAACAAAAAGTCCCGCCTGAGAGACTTGAACTCTCAACACTGCGGTCACCGCATGTCATCCCATGAAGGTCAAATGACCGCTCTGTGGCCTGGCTGATAAGCCATACAGCCGCATGCTCTGCCATTGAGCTAAGGCGGGGATGTTATATTGTTGTGCCGAACTATTTTATGCTTTGCTCCGGATTTGGCCAGAGTGCGCTCTTATCCCTCTTATTTGCAGCCTGTGCCCTATATATGAACGATTCTTGCTGTTTTCTCCCCTGCTCATGGAACTGCCTTGTCTTTGCCTTCTGCAAAGGGGGCTAACTCTGTTTGGAATAAAGGATTGGGAATAATATATAAGCATTCTAATCGATGCCCAGCAGCCTCCTGAAAAACATGTTTGCGGGGATGACTATAAGGAAATACCAGCCGAACCAGTGTATGTTCTCGCCTACATAGGGTATGATGGGATTGTAGGCATGCATCTGTAGGAAGACTGTTTTGTCGCCTATGACCTGGAAAGCCCATGTAGACGAGTCCAGTTTTATTGGATCGCCTGCCGCCTTTTTTTCCTCAGTGAATTTGCCGTCTGCATTAGAATCTATAATAAGATAGTTCTTATCTCCTTCTTTCGCAAAAAAAGCGCTGTATATAGCTCCTCTGTATTCCAGTTTGACGGAATGGCCACTAATGCCGTCCACGACTTTTTCGTCTCCGACAGGGGCTTGTATGCCGCCGAAATTGCTGAAATAAAGGAAGCTGGAGATGCCATAAAGCGATGATAGGAACCCGAAAGCCGCAAGGAATATGATTATAGAGGCGATAAGGGGCTTAGTGGTGAATGAGAGATATCTCTTGTTGGCCTTCAGCATCTCATCCATGAACCTGTTCATGTCGTCCGTTTTCTTCGCCTTTTGCGCTTCTTCCATCTTCTTCCTGTAGAAATCGATGTCGGCTTTTGCCATCTTGAATGCCTTGATATCAACAAGGAACCTGTAAGGAAGGACGCTTATGAAGGCCAGCAGCAGGCTTAGGAGCGTCAGCTCCTGGAATGGCGTTATTATCATACGAATACTTCCTTCATGGCCTCAAAAAATTCCTGTATGGCATGGTTTAGGTGGCCTTTCTTTACCCTGATAAACTTGAGCTTGCAGCTGAAATGCGCAGCTGCATATGCGCGGTTCATCTCCTGCCACTCCCTGATGTCAGGCCTGTCAGTTTCAAGCTCAAATAATACTGCAAGGTCCTTTTTCATCTCCTTTACTGCCGGAGGAAACAAAAGCTCATACGAATTGTCATACTGCACGAAAATGTCTGAGCTTACGATCAGGTTCTTCTTCATATCCTGCCCTTTTTCAGGCCGATGAAGAAAGGTTATAGGCGGCAGGCCTTTGGAATATCTCGACAGGACGAGAGACACTATGCTGTCCTTCTCAGTATGTGGCAATCCTGCTACGACAACTACGGGCATTCAATTAATATGCATCGGTTATCTAAATTTGTTGGCATTGCAGCTTTCGGCTTGGATGGATGATGATAATTTCTTCTCGCTCTTCTTTCTCAAATGCTGATAATCCGATAATTAAGGGATATCAGCCTTCAACAAACCTTCTCAAAGCTGGATGCAGGTCCTCCATGTGCTTGACAGCAATCTCCTCGTAAAGCTGGTAGACGATCATGGTGGCCAGCAGAAGCCCTGTCCCTGTGCCAACGGCGTTTGTCAGGTCTGCAAAGGCTGAAATGAATCCTACCGTGGCTCCTCCAAGTATGGTAAGGGCAGGTATGTATCGGTCAAGCACGCTTTCAATGATCCTTATGTCCCTCCTGTAGCCCGGTATCTGCATCCCTATGGAATGTATCTGGCCTGCAACGCTCTTTGAGTCCATGCCCGCTGATATCATCCAGAAGTATGCGAAAACCATGCTCCCTGCCATTATGAAGAGGATGTAGGTGATAGCCCTCCCGACATCGGCTTTATTGACGTCCCATGATGTTATGAGATCAAAGGATGTCAGGCCGAAATACTGGACGAGCAAGAACCAGAATACAATGCCTATCGCTATCGCAGCCATGCCGATTTTCAGCGCAGGCCTCCTGAAAACATAGGCCGCAGCTATGCCCAGCAAGCCAAAGGCTGCTGCAGCTATCACAATGCCTGCAAGTGCGTTATTGCTGGATGGCACTGTAAGGTAGAATATAATGCCAGTGGCGGTATTGGTTGCAGGATCATAGGATCCTATCCACGAAAGCCCGGAATTTTTAAGCATGCTGCCCATAAGCTGGATGTTTGCGAGCAGGGCCGCTATCAGTATGACAGGTATGTTGGATGTGTAAAGGAATTTAAGAGGCCATCTCCTTCCGAAACCCCTCACCATGCCGAATGCCAATGGTATTTCCACTTTTACGGAGTTTATGTAGATGACTATGAAAAATACAAGGATTGTTGCAAGAATCCTTAGCAGCGGGTTGAAAGCGGCCTCTGGCTGGCCCTCAATAATGCTTGTAATGGAACTGAAAAGAACGCCTGCAGGCGGGTTTCCTGCGGTTGGTATGACGCCATTGCTTGTGAGCGGATTGAATATCTGCACAATTATGTTCTTGCTTACGCCTGCCACTATGAACAGGCTGATGCCTGAGCCGAAGCCCCATTTGCTTATAATCTCGTCCATGAAGATGACAAGAATGCCGCCAAGGGCAAGCTGGCCTATCACAACCATCTCATTGCCTGGTATGGCCTTTATAGTCCCGAAGCTGACGAATATGATGGCCTCGACAAAGGAAAAGAGTACTCCGAGAATCTTCTGCGTGCCCTGGAAAAGCATCCTGCCGTTCTCTGATTTGATGTCCCATGGTATGAGCTTGCTTCCTACCAGCAGCTGCAATATGATGCTTGATGTGACGACGGGTCCTATCCCTAGGCTTACAAGGCTGCCGAAACTGCTTCCAAGCAATATTTCGAATATCCTCAGAGCCTGGGAAGCTTCCTTGTCAACGCCAAAAACCTGTATCTGGCCCATGAGGAGATAGATGAGGAGTATGATGAGTGTCCAGCGTATCTTCTCTCTGAACGTGAGTTTCTGTATAGGCCGTGCTACGGCAGGCAGCCTTTTGAGAAAGCCGATATAACTCTCTTCCAGAGACATAATAAGTCAATTATTTGTCGGCTGCTATTTAAATGGATAGTTACTGAAGGATGGATAAGTCATCCCGCTTTTATTGCCTTCCCGCCCGCCTTGAGTATCTTTTCCTCGGCGTTTTTGGTGAACTGTTTTGCCTTTATGACAAGCGGCTGGCTGATGGAGCCTGATGCCAAAACTTTCCTGTATCCATAATGTTCCAAGTCTATCTCCTTCATATTGTTCCTTGCTGCAAGAAGCTGTATGTCCCTGAGGTTTATTGCCGGCTGCCTGACTTCTATGCTCCTTCTGTAGAGGCTCTTAAAGCCTTTTCTGCCCGGCCTGCCTTCTGTCTTCAGGTAATAGAGGAAATTCTGGCCGAACCTTCCAGCCCTGCCTTTGCCTCCTTTGCTCCCCTTTCCTCTGTGTTTCTTCTTGAAGCCGTAGCCATGTGTCTTTGTCCCTCTCATCTTTCGCATTTTCGGCCTTTTTTTCGATGGCGTCATATCATCCTCTCCAGAAGTTCGTTTATAGCCTCTCCCCTGTATCCGAGGTCGCCTTTGGGGTAGAGGGCCTTTATCGATTTCAGGCCCTTTGAAGGCGGAGAAAGCCTGAAGGCATGCTTTATGCCCGCTTCCTTCAGTGTTGCTCCTGACTGCAGTTTTTTGGCTATCTCCTGTCTGTCTGCTGATGCGCTTTTAAGCCTTTTTTTGACGAGAAGCGAGAGCATCTTCGGGTTGATTTCCCCGTATGTGATGAAAGTGGAAACCTTTTTCAGCATTCCAAGGCTGCTTTCTGTCTTTGGGATTAAAACGCAGCTGTTAACCCTTTCAAGATTCAGCATCCTCAGTGTTGCCTCCATGCCATATGACATCCCCACATGGCCTCTCAGCCTTATTGCTGCGTAGAATCTGGCTTCCATATTACAACCTCTTTGTCCTGCTCATGTTCTTGAGGGCCGCGAATATGGCAGTGATGAGGTTGAGCCTTGTCTGCGTCTGGCCCTCTGTCTTCACCCAGACGTCCTTGACTCCGGCCAGGTTCAGTATCTTTTTCGCCTCGTTGCTTGCAACCAGCCCCACTCCTTTGGGGGCGGGCATCAGTGTGACAGTCACGCTGCCCACTTTGCCTATTACCCTGAACGGTATGGAATGGCTCCCTCCGCAGGAGCATTCCCAGCTCCCGCAGCCTTTCCTTACCCTGATAACATTGAGTTTTGCAGACAGCAAGGCCTTCTCTATTGCTGTCCTGTGCTCCTTTGAGCTTGCCACTCCCAATCCTACCAATCCCTTCCCGTCGCCTGCAACAACCATTGCAGTGAGTTTGTATCGCCTGCCTGACTTGTGCATCCTTGCTGTCCTCCTTGTGGCCGTTCTCCTTATTCCTCCCCCTTTGCCTGGGCTGCCGCCTATGTATATCACTTCGTTCAGGATGTCAGGAACGAGGGCATCGACTATCTCAGGCTCAAGGATTACAAATCCTTTCTCAAGGATATCTTCAAGGTTTGTAAGCTCTCCCTTTGCCACCCTTATTCCCAGCTCTGTCTTCGGGTTCCAGTTAAGGCCTGCCATCATGTCCTCAATAGCAATAAAAATGCACTAGAAGGTTTATATCCTTGATTGGCCTAATCGGCCTGCTGCCTGTACCGCCTCCTCATTCCTATTTTTGCCAGCTGCCTCATTATGGCATCTTTCTGTCCGCTTTTGTAGCCTTCAAGGAAGCCCTTCCATAATGGATGGAAAAGAGAAGGCTGTGAGGCATTCATTGTTTCATAAAAAACGAAAATGTCGCTTGCCTTGTCCTCGATCCTTGGGCTTGCCTTTGCCAGGCCGAAATCGATAAGATGCATCCTCCGCTTCCATATTATGTTGGATGATGTGAGGTCGCCGTGGATGATATTCACCGCGTGCAGTTTGGCCACTTCAGCGCCTGTCTGCCTTCCCATCTCTTCAGCATTCATTTTGTTTATAATATGTTTCAGAGGCCTGCCTTCGATATACTCCATCTTGAGGGTAAAGTCAGATGTGGAAAGGATTTCAGGCACGCTGATTCCAGCCCTCCTTGCCTTGACCAGCAGATTAGCCTCTTTCTTTGTCCTGTTTTTCCTGAGGGAGATGTCCAGAGATGGAATCCTGTAGCCTTTTCTTACTCTTTCCTTTACAGATATTTTTTTGTCTTCATGGAAGTCGAGGTATATTACGGCTTCTGCGCCTCTTTTCAGAATACTTTCCCTTTCCATATAGCTCCGTTTAATTTGTTTTCTTCGTGCGCCTGATACTGTTGACATTTTGTTTTGATATAGCATCAATTGTGATTTTGAATTTAAAGATTATGGGTTGCAAAAGAATGGTAAGCGCAGGCATGAAGAAGGACTTTACCGGCATCTATAGATGGGCGTTTGTCTTATATTTAAGACTTGTGCGAGAAGATAATGATATGCATTTTACAGGGGAATGGCGTTGATATGGAAAGGAAAGCGGAAGAGACAAAGGAGCAGGGGATAACAGTAAAGAAATCAGATGACCTTTCAGAATGGTACAATGAGGTTGTCACAAAGGCCGAGCTGGCAGACCATGCGAGCGTGAAGGGCTGCATGTTCATAAGGCCGTATGGCTATGCGATCTGGGAGAATATACAGGGCATGCTTGACTCGAAGCTGAAGAGGCTGGGCCATGTGAATGCATATTCTCCGGCCCTGATACCCGAAAAGCTGCTGGCCAGAGAGGCAGAGCATGTGAAGGGCTTTGCCCCTGAGACATACATCGTAACCCATGCCGGAAGTGAAAAGCTGCCGGAAAGGCTTGTTCTCAGGCCCACAAGCGAGACCATAATATACGAGAGTTATGCAAAATGGATAAGGAGCCACAGGCAGCTGCCTTTGCTCTGGAACTTCTGGAATTCTGTATTCAGGGCCGAGATAAAGATGACGAAGCTGTTCCTGAGGACATCCGAATTCCTCTGGCAGGAAGGCCATACAGTCCATGCGACGGAGGAGGATGCTGACCGGGAAGTGATGCTCATTCTGGAGGTTTACAAAGATCTTGTGGAAAACTATCTGGCCATCCCTGTCATAGCGGGAAAGAAGAGCGAACAGGAAAAATTTGCAGGTGCGCTCTACACCACAACTTTGGAGGCCCTGATGCCTGATGGAAAAGCCCTCCAGATGGGGACAAGCCACAACCTCGGCCAGAATTTTTCGAAAGCCTTTGGCATAACATTCCTTGATGTGGACAGGCAGAGGAAATATGCTTGGCAGGCAAGCTGGGGCGTGTCCACAAGGATGATAGGGGCCCTGATAATGGTGCATGGCGATGACAAAGGCCTCATATTGCCGCCAAGGATTGCGCCTGTGCAGGCTGTGATAATACCCATACTTTTCGAAAAGTCAAGGGAAGCTGTATTGAAGAGAGCAAGAGAAATGAAAAAATCCTTGGAAGCTTCTTTCAGGGTCGAACTGGATGACAGGGAAGATTACACGCCGGGCTGGAAGTTCAACGAGCATGAGCTTAAAGGGGTTCCTTTAAGGATAGAGATAGGGCCGAAAGATATCGAAAAAAATCAGGCAGTGGCTGTAAGGAGGGACACGTCAGAAAAGATAATTTTAAAGGAACACCAGATAGAAAAAGGAATAAGAGATCTGCTTGAGGAAATCCAGAAGGGCCTTTATGCAAAAGCGAAGAATTTCATGGAGCAAAATGTGAAAGATGCCTCTGACATCGAAGAGATTTCACAATATACGGAAAAGAGGTTGATGTCGAAAACGATGTGGTGTGGCAATAAGAAATGCGAGGACGCTGCCAAGGAAAAGACGACGGCCACATTAAGGGTGATACCTTTCGATGAGACAGCCGGAAACAGCAAATGCTTCTGCTGCGGGAAGAAAGCGATGCATGTGGCTTACTTTTCAAAGGCATACTGAACAGTTTGCTTTAACCTTTTTCCATGAAATAAATCAAAAAGCGTTAACGGAAAAACGATAACAGGACTGTTTACTAAAGTTTGACAGTATATATACCCCACTATAGAAATCCCTATCTTCCAGAAGCCCAAATAATAAGGGTAAAGTACTAGTTCTGGACCCTACATATAGTCAATATGACACGAATTTCG
>CAYJTA010000026.1:0-3562 GCA_964372825.1 uncultured archaeon
CTCATAGCTGACTATAGAATGCGATCCTGAATCAAAAAAGTCTCTGCCTTTCTGCCTGAGTCTGCTGACTATATTGCATGCGGATGGAAGATATAGTGACACCACACCAACTTCTGTTTCATTGGACAGGTTCACTTTCTGAGGTGCTGGAAGATTTCCAGTAGGCGGATATACCGTTATCCCGAACTCGTCAATAAACGGCTCCTCTGGCGGATTCGGAACAAGTATTCCTGGCTCAGTTAATGTCTCATTAGGTTTCCGTATATGGTATTCCATAAGCTGTCTTACAAGCTTTGGGACATCCTCAACCCATTGTATGGGCGGGCTGTCCTCAACACCTCCTCTCCTCCACCACTCGCCTGTCCTGTTGCCGACGTTTATAGCCACTTCATCATCAGGGCACATCTCATCCTGGATTATGAATCCGTCTGCTCCTGTCAGCTTTATGTCCTCTGGTATGCTTATCTGGCGGACGACAGCAGATGGCAGCGGCCCCCTTGCCTCGTTATTGCACCGCATACCCGATATGGCAAGTTCCTCGAAGGGACATTGTCCCATAGTTCGCCAATCCCCCCCTCCCGTCATGGACGCCCATGGTTGCCATCCCCGGCTGTAGCTCACAGAAACGAAAAGATAACTCCCCTCCAGCGCAAGAGCGCTTCCTGACAAAAGCATCAGAAAAACAAGCCAGACAAGGGCTTTCATAACTCACTTCTCTTTCTTCCTGACTGTCATGAATATCATGGCCGCAAAGGCTATGACGGCCAGAGCCCCTATCAATATCAGGAGCATGGTGTTGTCCTCCTTCGGTGGCTTCAGCTCTTCAGCTACGACCACGAACGGCATTTCGGCCTTCGCGCCTGTCTTCTCGTCTGTGGCCTTGAGGGTGTATCTGCCTGGCAGAAGGCCTGTCGTGTCCATCTCATCGCTTGGCCCGGCCGCATTTTTTGCCCACTTCACCACATTGCCTTTCTCATCTATGACATAGTATAGCAGTTCGCCACCTGCGGGGCAGCCTCCTGCTCCTGTGGCAGTGGCTCTATATGCCAGCTTCCCTCCTGAGACGCCTCCTGTAAGCTGTATGTCGCTTTTCTGGCCTGAATTAAATTCGGAGGAATCATACACCTGCGTTGTCTCCTGGCTGCTCGCATCCGATGCTATGCTCGCCTCGACAGAAGCGAAGCAGACATCCGAAAGGGCAGTGAACTCAGCAGTGAAGCCGTGCACATCAGAGCTTATCTTCCCCGCATATGAGTCTGTAAACAGGCTCTTTCCGCCTTTGTCCTTCACGCTGATCCCTATTGATATGTCAATCTGCCTCGGGTCTCCGGCTTGCCCAGCTGAATTTGTGGCGCAGAGGTGTATAGTGGCCTTTTCCCCTTTCTTGAGAGGGAACCTGTCAAGGCCTGTGTGCTGTATCCTGGGTACATTGCCGGGTATTGCAAATCTCACAAGCTGGATGGAAGCGCTGCCGTCCCTGATTGAAGTGAACTTGGCTAAATATGCGCCTTCCTTGAGGCCTGACAGGGCGAAGCTCACCTGCTGGCCTTTCCTGATATTTTCCTGGCTCTCGCTTGTTATCAGGCTGCCGGAATTGTCATCCCATGCGTAGAGCTCCTTCTCAAGCCCGTCAGCATCCCCGGCCATGGCTGCGGTGATTGTTATTGTTGAGCCCTTCTCAAAGAACGGGACAAAGGTCCTTTCAGCATACTTTTTGCCGTTTATTGCTATTGAAGGCTTGTCAAGGCCTGTCACAACATATTGCCCTGAATTCTTGATGGCAAAGGTGGAAGTGGCGGCAGGCGTGGATGTGGTGAAAGCCAGGCCCGCGAGGTTGAAGTTTGTGGTCTCCATCAGGTAGGCATTGAGGGCATAGACTCCTGGCTTCATGTCATCAGATATGTCCCAGCTAAAGCCGGCCTTGTATGTCTCGCCAGGCCTAAGGTTCACCTGCTCAGGAAGGAAGAATTCATCGACAATCTCATCCCCGTATATTGTGTCTATGTCCTTTTCCCCTCTATAAAGGACAAATATTTTGATGTTTCCCTGCGCTATCGGATAAGGAAGGGTGTTCTTCAGCTCCACCTTCCCGATGAGCTGCTCGCCTGCATCATATGTTATCTTCTCAGGATGGAACCAGTCGAATTTCAATTCTCCATATCTGTAATAGTCAAAGCAGGGGGTAGGCTGGAGGGCGAAGGCAGGCTGGAGGGCTATAAGGAAAATGATTGAGACGAGAACAGCACTATGCTTGGAGGACATATGTGTATTTTGCGTAGTGCGCAATATAAATCTTTCCTCAGTTTTTGCCCTTTATTTCTATTATCTTGTTTCTTGAAGAAAACCCCCTTGCTATTCTTATACAGCTTTCATTGATCCCGTATTTTTCAGCCAGCAAAGAGACCAGCTCCCTGTTGGCCTTTCCGGCCTCGGCCGCAGATTTCAGGTATGCATGGAGCACCCCATCTTTTTCTATGGTTTCTTTCCGGCCTGAATTCGGATGGACTTTCACAGAGATTATCATATTTCCAGAAAAATTCACACAAGCGCAAAGGCAACAATAACCCCGACAAATATAATCGCAATCGTGTTCATCACCTTTATCAGCGGGTTGATTGCCGGTCCCGCAGTGTCTTTGTATGGGTCGCCTACAGTATCTCCAACAACAGCCGCTTTGTGGGCATCAGAGCCCTTGCCCCCGAGATGGCCGTCCTCTATGTATTTCTTGGCGTTGTCCCAAGCTGCTCCGCCCGTGGACATCTGGATGGCCATGAGGAAGCCTGTGAGGATGCAGCCCAGCAGGAGGCCTCCCAATGCCAATGGCCCCAGCAGGAGTCCAACAAATAATGGAGACAGAACAGCGATAAGGGCAGGCAGGCTCATTTCCTTCAGGGCTGCTTTTGTGACTATGTCGACTGCCTTGGCATAATCCGGTTTTGCTTTTCCTTCCAGTATGCCCAATTTGAACTGTCTCCTGACCTCTTCCACAACTGAAAAAGCACCTCTTCCAACTGAACTTATAACCAAGCTTGCAAACACAAACGGTATCAAGGCGCCTATCATGAGGCCTGCAAGCACATTAGGGTCTGAAAGGCTGAAGACGAGCTTGTCAAACTTCCCTATTTTGATCCTTTCCTTTTCCACTTCAATCACAAATGCAGCAAACAGAGTAAGGGCGGCAAGCGCTGCAGAGCCAATGGCGAAGCTCTTTGTGACTGCTTTTGTTGTGTTGCCGACAGCATCCAAGGCATCTGTGACTTTCCTCACTTTTTTGTCCAGGCCGGCCATCTCAGCTATGCCTCCTGCATTGTCAGTTATGGGGCCGTAGCTGTCAAGGGCTATGATCATTCCTGCCATCCCCAGCATGGCTGTGACAGCTATTGCGATGCCATAGAGGCCGGCAAAATAATTGGAAAGGAGTATGCCTGCAACAACCAGAAGGGTCGGCATCCAAGTGGATATCAGGCCCACAGAGATCCCCGATATGATGTTTGTCGCAGGGCCTGTCCTGCTTGCCTCTGCTATGCCCTTGACCGGGGGCCAATTCTTGCTTGTGTAGTAT
>CAYJTA010000026.1:3572-10387 GCA_964372825.1 uncultured archaeon
TAGTATTCTGTTATCGCGACGAAGATGAGGGCCACGTATAGGCCTATGTATGCCGGTATCAGGAACTTGAACTCAGGGAGAATGAAATAAAGGACAACGGCTGCCATGATAACGCTTGCTATAAGGCCCTTATACAAAGCTCTCATTATATTTCCGCTCCGGCCTAATCTCACAAAAAATATGCCTATTATGCCCGCTATTATTGAGGCGCTTGCTATCTGGAGGGGAATATTGATCCCTGAGGGGCCGACTGTTGAGGCCAGGAGGCTCCCAAGAAGCATGGAGGCGATGACAGTGACGGCATAAGTCTCAAACAGGTCTGCTGCCATTCCCGCACAGTCCCCCACATTGTCCCCCACATTGTCGGCTATAACTGCCGGATTTCTTGGATCGTCTTCCGGAATTCCGGCTTCCACTTTCCCTACAAGATCAGCTCCGACATCCGCTGCTTTAGTGTATATGCCGCCTCCAATTCTTGCGAATAAGCTTACAAGACTTGCGCCAAAACCAAAACCCACAATCAGAATGGGCTCTTTGAACAGGAAAAGGGAAATCACAATTCCCAATAAGGAAAGGCCGACAACAAGCATCCCTGTGACTGCACCGCCTCTGAAGGCAACCTCAAGGGCCTGTTTCAGGCCTTTCCCAGCAGCAGCCGCTGTCCTGACATTGGCAGTCACTGCAATCTTCATTCCTATAAAGCCTGCCGAGGCCGAAAATATGGCTCCCAGAAGGAATGTGATAACCGTAGGTATTTTAGAGTCCTGTGGAAGGAAGGCATAGAGTGCTATCGATATTATGATCAGGAAAACAGCTATGGTCTTGTATTCCCTTGCCAGATAGGCCATAGCTCCTTGTCTCACAGCCCCTGAAATCTCCTGCATCTTCTTGGTTCCTGCAGGCCTCTTCCTGACATCGAAAATAAGGTAGATTGAGAAAAGTATGGCAAGGATGCTGGCCGCAAAAGGTATGAGCAGTTCAGCCATATTTGCAATAATAGGCCGGCCTAATTTTAAAAGCTTTTAGCTTGGTTCCAATTACAATTATAATATGGAACACAGAATCTACCTCCTGTACTTTGCCCTTGCTGTTATAGGGCTGGTATTCGCAGGCTATCTGACCTTTGTCGAACCGACAGGCTATATTGCCGCAGAGAACATACCTCCATATGCCGCTTTTTCTTATTCCCCTTCAGAGCCGTTTGAAACGGAAGATGTGCTTTTCGACGCTTCTGAGAGCTATGACAGCGACGGGGGCATCATCTTCTCTGAATGGGATTTCGGGGACGGAGAGAAGGGGGAAGGAATGGCAGCTTCCCATCAATACGTTTTCCCCGGGAAATATGCTGTAAGGCTTCTGATCAGGGATAATGGAGGGGAGGGCAGATCATCGGCCAGATATGTGGTTGTTTCGTCTGTCCAGCCGCTGGCAGAGAATTCGAGGCCTGCTGCCATAATGGAAATGCCTTCTGAGGCCATGGCAGGCGAGGATATTATCCTTGATGCCGGCAGGAGCTATGACAGGGACGGGAGGATAATAAAATACCGGTGGACGCTTGGCGACGGCAGGCAGGCTGAAGGCAGGAAAGTGAAGACAAGCTATAACAGGCCGGGGGAATATACTGTCTGGCTCACCGTGAGGGATAGCAACGGGGCTAGGAGTTCTGTGGGGAAGATAATCGTGGTTTCGTAGGCATGCTTCATCCTTTCTCAGCAGGTGGCACTGAAAGGTATTTTTCCCGAGCGCAGCATGTCCCTCAGATATTCCTGCCTTGGATAGTTGCCTGATATGCTGAGATGGGAGCACATCGAAAGCTCCCTGATGAAAGCCCTGCTTTCCTGCCTGCCAATGCCGCTCTCCTCCAGCCATAAGGGGTCTATATAAATGCTGTAGCCGCCGTCAGCTTCAGGATATCTTTCCCTTATCTCCCGGACAAAAAAAATCGCCCCTTTCCTGTGAAGCACATAGCTCATATCCTGCTGAAAGCCTTTGTCCGCCGAATTAGAACTCCTGCCATATCCCGGCGAGAGCATTTTCTCAGCGCAGTCTGCTATTCCGTTAGCCTTTTTTGGGCTCCGGCTGTAGCGGGCAGCCCCCAAAAGATACAGGATGTGGTCTGCAGCGCTTTCGGGGTCTGGATCTCTCCCAGAGGTTTTTTCCCTTTCAGCCCATTCCCTGAGGCAGGCTGGCAAAAGCATGAATTTGGAGCTCTCCCTGTTCCGTGAGCAGTATTTTTCCTTGTACTCTTCCAACAGAAAATGGGTTTCAATGTCCCGCTTTTCTTCTGCCGCGATTTCCATGTCGTCTGTTCTCTTGTGTACCATTTTTGTGGCAATGACAGGAAAATCCTCCTCAGCAAAAAGCTTTATGAATTTCCTCCACTCTCTTCCTGCTGAAAAATGTATATAGGGGCTGCTGCCTTCATCAAGCCGTGCATTCCCATGATTGTCAAACAGGCCCTGAAAATATGGCTGCGCTACTTTTTGGACCTGGATGGCCGCCCTGAATCCGCTATCCTGTCGCAGCAGAAAGCCGGCTTTTGCGAGCGCCTTCAGGAAACTGTGCATGGTGACTGCAATTTCAGTGACAAACTGGCCATAGCCGTCTCTGTAAAACAGACGCGTAGTGCAGTTTTCCTTCCCCTGCCGGGGCAAAATCCCTGCAAGCTGAAGCAGCTGCGGGTATATGTAATCGGCAAAGACATCCTTTCCGTATTTTTGCCATTGATATCCACGGCCATATAGGAACAGTCTGCCTTCTGATTCTCCGAGAAAGTAAAGCCTTCCGGGCGTAATTTCCATGTCTTTTTGCTCAAAAAGAATTGGCATGCTCTTCTTTCTGTGCCATCTGCCCACAGTTGTCGCATCAGCACCCGCAATTGAAGCGATATCCTTCAGGCTTAATGCTCCTTCATCCGCTGCCTTCATCAGCTGCTCAAAATATGGCCTATAAATCTCAAGAAAACCTTTTGATTCATGCCTATGCAGAAGCTCCACGCCCATCCTTTCCTCGGCTTCCTCCCTTCCCCGGAGGTCGAGCAGGTCTGGATCTTCGTACAGCCTTCCTGTTTCCATAGGAGAACAGTGACGGAAAATAATATATGCTTGAGGCTGCCGCATTTCAGCATATACATCTGAAGCAGGCTGTTGTTTTTATCTCTTCACCACATTTTCGTTTATCCACTTCAGGGTTGCCTCCAGCGACTCCACAGTCGCCTCATGCCCCATATCGAACTCCAGAAATTCGGCGCCTATTTTGAATCTTCTGAGATAAGTTTCAATTTCCCTGCCTGTCATGAATTCATCTGTTATCACTTCGTCCCTGCTTCCATGGATTATAAGGACAGGCATCCCTTTTGCTTCCTTTGGAATCATTTTTGAGAGCTTTTCGGGCCGGAATACATAGCCAGACATTCCTATGAGGCCCGAAAACAGTTTTGGATGCCGGAGTCCGTAGTGGAAAGCCATGACAGCCCCCTGCGAGAAGCCGAAGAGCATGAATTTTTTGTTCCTGTACTTATTTTTGATCTCCAAGAAGAACTTATGCAGAAGTCTCATGCTGAAACCAATGCTCTCCTCCTGTCTCCCATCAAAATGATACCATTCATATCCGTTCAGGAATCTGAAAGGGGCCCGGGGAAAAAGATAGGAAAAATCCGGCGAGATCAGCTCTGCTACTGTAGCAAAGTCCTCTGGAGAGCTGCCTCTTCCATGAAGTCCGATGAGAATCGCCTCTCCTTTGCCTTTCAGCTCCAGATATTCAAGGCCTGCACCCTTTTCCCTGAAATGTTCCATATAACTAATACTGAGCATGGGGAAAATTAATAAGAAATTCAGGGCTTCTCACGCAGCATCTTTTCCGATATCATATACCTTATCGCATCCTGCCTGCTGGAGAACATGCCCTTCTCCACAAAAGACTGGAGATAGCGGTTCTGCTCATGGGTTATCCTTACAGGCACGAGCAGCGTCTCCTTCCTGAAGGCCCTGGTCTCTTTGACGGCTTGCTTCTGCATAGCATTACCCCTATAGTACAAATGCACTACGCATGCACTACAAAGAATAATTAATTGGTGTACTTAAATTCTTTATCCCGCATGTTGCCAGCTTTCAGGAACAAATTAGTCCTGATTGCTCCTTGGCATTTACTCTTTCTCCACGCCAGGCATGATCCATTTGCCTGAAAGCCTTTTCCTGTTTTCCCTTGCTATTCCGCCTGACATCGACTCTTTTATCCGCCTGTCATCGAAGCCCAGCAGCCTTCCGAAGGAGAGCATGTCTGAAGGGGACCTTATGTCATAGGCAGATTCCCCGAAGGATGCCAGGACAAAAGGCGCTTTGTACTTTCTCACAAGGGATGCCACTGAGCACATGCAGGCAAATATGTCCGCCCTTGTCTGCCTCGCAGAGTGCAGAAGGCCTGAGAAGGCAAAGCCTACATGCACGTTGTTCTTCCTGGCCAGCCTTGCCGTCACATGGTCCATGCCGTCGCTGTAGTCTGTGTAGGGGCTGATGAGCATGTCTATCCCGACTGACTCGATGGCTGTCCTGTTGATGTCGATGTCGCCGCCTTTGACGGCCAGAACTTCAGTGGTTTTCCTGTACCTGTCTATCGCTTTCTCTATGTCGGACGGCTTTTGCGGCTGCAGCAGGATGCCTCTGGTTAATTCAATCCCCTTTTCATGTGCTGTTCCTGCCTCCTTTCCTGAACCCGCAAGGATGCATATGCCCTTCCATCCCAGCGCCCTTGCAAAAGAGCTTGCTTTCCGCTCCTCTTCTGCCGGGCCAATGAAATACTCCATCTTATAATTTCCGCTTCCATACTATAAATCGGTGATAGAATGTCTGAAGCTGGAGGCCTTGCAGAAAGGCTTGGAAATGAGGGTTACATTAAGACAGAAAGGGTAAGGAAGGCCTTTCTTTCTGTTCCAAGGGAACTTTTCGTCATGCCTGAACACAGGAAATATTCTTATGCTGATGAACCGCTGCCGCTCATGAGCGGCCAGACGATATCGGCTCCCCACATGGTGGCCCTCATGACAGAGCTTGTCTCGCCGGAAAAGAAGGACAAATGCCTGGAGGTAGGGGCCGGCTCGGGGTATCAGGCTGCCATATTATCCAAGCTTTGCAGGCAGGTTTATGCCGTTGAAATAGATCCTCTGCTGGCTGAATTCGCTGAAAGGAATCTGAAACTCGCTAAAATTAAAAATGTGGAAATAACAGTCTCTGACGGAAGCAAGGGATACGAAAAAAAGAAGCCATATGATATTATTGTGATAAGCTGCGGCACAGACATGAAGACTTTCAGGAGGCTTGCGGAACAGCTGAAAAATGGGGGAAGGATTGCAGCACCTGTATCCGGATTAGGGGATTTTTATCAGGAGCTGATTCTTGGAATAAAGGAGAAAAAAGGGCTGCGGACAGAGGGCCATGGGATGTGCGCTTTCGTGCGGATGAGAGGATAGGCCTTACCTGTAGCCCCTTTTCCTGCCTGCATACTCCTTTCTGGAGCCGGCATAATTTGTGTCAAGGCTTCCGTACACACTTTCCATCTCTTCCTGATGCTTCACCGTTGTCCCGTATTTTTCATCTTTGATTGCTTCTGCCGCCGGCTGCCAGACAGCCTCGAACCCCTTTTCCTTGCCCGCGACTGTGTCAGGCTCGAACGGGGCCTGTGCAGTTGAGCTTGTCCCAAACTCCCACAGCTTCCTGCCATCCTCTGCGGCAAACGCATAGAACTTGCAGTCGTGGGAGCCTATGAAAAGCGTGCCCCTGTAAACCAGAGGCATGCACCATAATGCCCCTGACGTGGCCGCCTTCCACGCAAGCTCATGGGTCTTCAGGGATACAGCATAGACATTGAAATCGGCCGAGACGATATACATATTCCTGCTGTCAAACGTAGGCTCATCAGATGTGCAGTCCTTTGTCCTGAATTCCCATAAAAGTCGACCGTCCAGGGAAAAGACTCTCACCATGCCGCTGTTGCTGCCCAGACAGATTTCATCTCTGTGAAAAACAGGATTCCCGAAGACATGGTCCTTCAGGTTGTATGCCCAGAGGAGCTTTCCGTCATGCCTGACGGCATGAAGCCTCTTGTTGTAGCTTGAGAAATAGACAATGCCTTTGTGATATGCTGGGACGCATGTTATTATCCCGTTGGCCTCTAACTTCCATTTCAAGCTCCCATCCAATCTGAGACAATAGAGGTTCCTGTCATAACTGCCGAAATATATGCAGCCATCTCCGAGGCAGGCGCCATTGGGAATCTGGGCCTTTGCCGGGAATTTCCACACCAGCTTGCCGTATTTGGCCAAGGCATGCAGGTTATGGTCTTCCGAGCCGAATATTATGATGTCATCAAGGACAAGCGGTTTGGAATAGATCTTTCCCTGCGCCGCGAACTTCCACAGCAGCCTGCCTCCAAACGATATGGCATAGAAATTGTGGTCATATGAGCCGAAATAAATAGCATTGTTGTCCATGGCAAGGTAGCCTGCAACAGGCCCATTGGTCTCGAAATGCCACACCTCTTTGCCTTCCAGATCAATGCAATAGAGCCTCTTGTCGCAGGCGCCGAAGAAAATATGGTTGCCTCTGGCCATGGGCCGGCCCCACATGATGCTTCCTCCTTCGCCGACATTGAAGACAGCCGGCATCTCCCCCCATCTTGACAGACTCAAACATCCCGATAAACTCGATGCTGCCGAAACTGTACTGCAGGGCAGGGACGAGACATTCCTGCAGATAGCCATAGCTTTTCATATAACCCTTTTCCATGAAATAAATCAAAAAGCGTTAACGGAAAAACGATAA
>CAYJTA010000027.1:0-10045 GCA_964372825.1 uncultured archaeon
TCGTGTAATGGTGACATGGGGAGATGGTGAGCTTGCTACTATTCTGGGTGAGATCCTTAAAGGGTCAGACTTGATAGACGGCTACAGATTTGAGGAATACCACGGAAGAAAGACATTGATGGTGCTGCCAAAAGTCTGAAGAAGGCCCTTTAAATTCGATTTCTTTTGAAGCTTATTTCTCAACCTTCACGCACCTGTTCTCCACGCACTTTATCGCCTGTTCGGTGCAGGGAGCCTCGAAAACATAAGGCAGCTTGGGCTTCTCGAAAGGGCAGAAATTGCTCCATTTACTGTTCACGGCATCCTTTATGGCCCCTCCGCAGCCGCCTGAATCGCATGTTATCTCCATGAAGGCGCATTTGGTAGCCGGGCTACATGCAGTTGGCCGTTCTTTCCGTCTCCAGCGACGGCGACGGCGCGTTCTGCGTCGACCTCAACAGCGCGCCGGGGATCGGGAGCCCGTATATCGGCTCGTTCGCGGCGAGTAGCATAGCCGAGCGGAGCGAGGCGCCAAAAAATTCATTGTACAAGCTTCTCACGAAATATCAGGGGCTTGCAGAAGAATCTTCCTGATTTTCAGGCGATTTTGCTTTTGCGCCTCTCTCCAGAACAGCTGCCAGAGACTTTGCCTCCTTCAGAGTATCAGCAGGCTCCGCATCAGAGGCCATCAGCTCAAGGTCCCCTGTGAACTCGCTCCTCTTGACTCTGCCCCTTATTATGAAATCCTTGCCTATCAGCTCCTCTGTGCTGAAGGCCTTTGCGACATCTTTCGTCTCCTCGAAAGCCTTGAGGACATCCTCGGTGGCCTTCCCGATAAGCCTTTCAGCCGCATTCCTGAAAAATACAGCACGTATTGACCCTGTCCCGTCATCGGCAAAGCCTGATAATACAAGCGAATACGAGGGCTTCACGGAGCCGTGGGCTGTGCAGTTCCATTCAACCCCATTGCCTATGACCCGAGATCCGCACTGCGGGCATATTTCATAGAAAGGCTGCCTAGAGAAGAGCTGCACCATTGCGGCCCTTATCTCCGCATACTCGTTCTCCTTCAGCTCGCTTATATGCTTCCTGCCCCCTGATTGATACGACAGGGTTGAAGCGGATGATATATTGTTCAGTAGATCAGCATTTGATACTCCCTCTAACTTTCGCATAATCCCTCTGCCAACCCTCAGCTCGGGCATGCCCCTGCTGTCCATCTTCACCCACCCGTTCCTGAGTTCTATCACATCGCCGGGCTGCAGGGCAAGTTCTTTCAGCTTCCCTACTTCGTCATTCCATAGGCTAAGCCTGCATGTGCCTGTCTCATCTCCGACAAGGATGTTAGCAACCTGCCCTTTCCTCCCGTTCTTGTCAAAGGCACGCGGCTCAAAGACGCTTATGACAGTGGGGGATATGGAAACGGAATTGAGGCCCGATACAAGGTGCTTTATCTTCAGCTCCCTCCTCCTCTCTTCATGGATGAGGTTCAGGCCCATCTCCCTTGAGACTATGTAAGCGGCCCCTTCCCTGCTCACAAGGCCTGACAGCTCTTCCTGTTTCTCTGTGACCAACTTGTCTATCTCTTCCTTTCCAAGGCCTGCGTGCTCGGACAATTTGGAGACTATCTCGTCGTATGGGAGCATAAACCTACTTATATCGCTGCTTTAAATCAGCATCATCTGGAGCCTTCAGTTTCCGAAGGGGAAACATCCCTGTTTTGATTGGATATTGTCCCTGTTATTTCATTTGCGACTTCTTCAGGCGACCTGTCGAATGTGACGCTAATATCGTCTTTTCCAAAATACGCATCGACAGGCACTCTTGCAAGCGGGTTGTCATGCTTGCCGGTATATAGCATTTTCAAGGGTTTTTTCCACTTTGGGATTTCAAGGACTGCAGTATATTTGGGCTGCGGATGCACAAGCGCTCTTGTTTTGGGATCGAGAAGGGCCAGCACTTCATTAGTGAAATCGGCCACTACTTTACTGGCATGTTCGTTCCATGCAGCCTTCTGAGGGCCGCCTTCTTCCATCATCTTTTTATATTCCCGCTCCAGCTCCCTGTATTTCTTCATGGCGTCTTTACGAGTGTAAATGGTCATGATTTCAAATTGAAACAATACTTTAAATTGGTGTTGTTGGTGAGCACGCCTACCACCAGTCACGAGCCACTCTGTGTCTAAATCGCTTATATTAGCCAGCGTTTTGCCAGCGATCGCTGGTTCAGGCGCAAAAAGAGGCAGCCAAGCCTTAAATGTTTTTGCCCATATTAAAGATGTTCCGCAGAAAGGTTGACAGGAAGGAATATGCGCGAATACACAGCCGTGTCAAGGTGGGCCTTCCTAAGTACATTTTCAACGCCTTCAGGAGGTCCATGGCAGAGCAGGGTCCGCCGACATTGGAGGAGCTTTGCAGGGCATATTTGCCGGAGATTTTAGCTGAAGACAGCTACGTCGGCCTTCCGATGCGCTCAGGCCCTGATACCGTCTATGGCTGGCTGAAAGGGATTGTCTATAGCCCTGCAGGAGAAAAGCTAGAAAAGAAAGAATGCATGCGAAAGCAGGAAGTAGGCCGGTATGTGAAGGGAGAATTAAGGAATGGCTACAGGAAAGGGATAGAAATACATATTCCAGAATGCCTCCCCTGTCGCCACAGGTTTCTGAGAGATGTTTTGGAAGGTTGGCCAGGGGAGGATGCTGAAATCTGAGTCAGCCATCTTTCATGCGCATCTGTCTTCGCTCAAAACAAGTAGTTACACAACCAAAAAAGCTTATATTTTAAGATATAAAATATTCACCATGACGGCCAAGGAGAAGCTTCTCATCCTCTGCATCGACAGGGATGACGATCTGGGAGCGAAGACAGGCATAAAGGGGCCAGTAATCGGAAGGGAGAAGGTTCTCGACGCTGCGGTCAGGCATGGCCTTGCTGATGCCGAGGACACTGATTTCAATACGGTATTCAGGGCTGTGAAGCTGTTTGATGAGATGGGGAAGAAATACGATCTGGAGGTGGCTTTGCTTACAGGAAGCAGGAATGTGGGGATAGAGAGCGATGAAGAAATTAAGAAACAGCTTGACAAGGTCCTGAGCAAATCCGCTGCCGAGTATGCAGTCCTTGTGACGGATGGGGCGCAGGATGAGCATGTGATGCCCATAATCCAGTCGAGGCTGAAGATACTTTCTGTGAGCAGGGTTGTGGTCAAGCAGTCGGAACAGCTGGAGTCGGCCTATTACCAGATCAAGGATTTCCTTGACAACACGCTGGATGACCCGAGGCATGCAAGGCTTTTCTTCGGCCTGCCGGCCCTGCTGCTGATACTGTATGCAGCCTTCGGCTTCTCGGCGCAAGGGCTCAGGGCAATAGCATTCTTCCTTGCCGCATACCTTTTCCTGAAAGCCTTCAAGCTTGAGGATCCGATCATAAACGCTGTCAGGGAAATGAAGATAGCCATGAGCGAGCACAGGCTGGCCTTCTTCAGCTATATAGTCGGCCTCGCCTTCGGCGCCTTTGGGACGTATTTCGGCTATCTTGCGGCCATTGATGTGAAGAGCCTCGGGATATTCCACATGGCGGCATACTTTGTCGAAAGGTCCGTATTCTTCTACTGGCTCGGCTCTACCATAGGCTGGACTGGCAGGAACCTCAGCTACAAGAAGAGGGAGATGGGCAAGATAGTGGCTGTCCCGATTTTCGGCTTTGCAGTGGCCCTTGTGATCTTCGCAGCCACGCAGTTCATCATAGCGAAGGGCTTCGCTTTCCCGCACTTCCTCACTACGGTGCTGTTCAGCTTCATCCTGATAGCGATCGCATGGGGGATTGAGAAGGGATACCTTAACCTGCTTCAGGAGATGCTGAGGAAAAGGCTTCGGCGCCCCTAAAGCATGTCGATGTTTCTTTCATATTATTTCTGCTCTTTTTCTTCTGAAATCATCATCCATCGCCTCATTTTTGCCTTAAATTCCGGCTCCTTTTCCTCTGCCTTCCAGAAACCCTCACTTTTTATGTTTGACCTCACATTCAGAGAAAAATAGAGAGTATAAAATATATTTTCTAAATAGTTATTTATAATATATGTTCTATAAACTAATAATTAAAAAACAAATATAATAAAAATATTTATATAAACTAATTATTGGAAAAAATATTATAGAGAATCCAGCAAACCTTTATATATGATAAAGGCCATTTAACACTATGGTCATGGAGACGCTCGAGAGCCTGTTTCTTCGGGAAAAGCCAGCCAAGATTCTCCTCGGCCTGAAGATAGCAAAAGAAGCAAGCACATACGCAACGGTTCTGGCGAAGCATGCAGACTGCACTTACAGCCACACGATAAAAATCCTGAACACGTTCCTGAAGCTGGGGATTGTGAGGTTCGAGAAGTCGGGAAGGATAAAGAAAGTCACCCTGACAGACGATGGCTGGGACATAGCGCACAACATGGAGGCCATGCTGAAGAAGCTCACACAACTGGAAGAGACTTTTGAGAAGGCGAAAGTGAAGAAGTGATGGAAGAAAGAAGCGCCTGACGATTGTTTTTCGGCGGTGTATTCGTCCAGAGCGGGTATCACAAATGGGAGACCGCTTTCGGTTGCATGGCTTTCGGGTTCGGAACGGCCCTGGCTGGGAAGGCTTTGCTGTCTGTGCCTACTATTGACTGGGGCGCTGCGATGTCGTCCGTCTGGTTTTTGCTAACAGGAGGCGCCTTTATTCAGGGCGGCTGCTACAGGCCTGAAAAAAAGGCCTATAGCAGTTGTATTCTACAAATAAAACAATGAAGGCCTTACGGCGCGATTATGTTTGGTATCGAGACTGCCGTGTTGCTCCTGAAGCTGATCCATGACCAGTGGCCGTTGCCGTCCATGGGCAGATCATCCGTGCCCATTATATGTGTGCAGTGCAGGCCGACATTCATTGTCCCCTGGCAGTTGAGCGTCCATGGCCAGAAGCCGTGGGTCCACCCGACAAAGAACAGGGCTCCTACAATGAAAAGCGAGACTAGAAGAGCTGTCTTCAACCTAATCACCCCCTTATGGATTAAAAGGATATCTTTTGTTGTTTTCTGGAATAATAAATGTAATGTATATAGGATACAAAGATAATATACGGGGCAGAATGAAAAGCATATGCGGTGGCATGCTAATCTGGATAGCATTCTACGGCCTTCTTCGAGCCGCCTGCACTGGCCATAAATACGCTTATTATAGACCCTGTGCCAGCAAGGCTTTATGATGTCAAAAAGCTCCAAGGCGTAAAAGATACCTGCAGAATCCGCATAGGAAGGATAAGAATTGTATATGCAATTCTCTGGAGTGATAAAGTAATCCTGATATCTAGGATTTCACCGAGGGAGAGCGCATACGATTAAAAGATATTGTTTTGCCTTTGCTGTATTCGTCCAAACCTCCTTTACGGCCTCTACATCTTCTTTCTCAGCAGGCTCGCTTGCAATAAGGCCAGTCTCGATAGAGATTAGCCTAGTCTTAATCTCCTCTATTTCACTAACGATTCTCATGGCCTGCTGGGTTTGCATTACCATGCTTTATTGTTGGTTGCGGCATATAAACTTCTTTGTTGGGCAAATGCCTGAAGATACGTTAAAGCTTCAAGAGATTGTCAGAAAGAGGTATAAAAGCCTGTTTGTTGACAGCCACGCCCTGAAGGAAGGGGTTGGGATAGAACAACCGTGAATTCAGTTTCCTCTTTTTATGTACAGTTTCTGCAAATAGTAGTATGGAAGAAGTAGAGAAGTGGCTGGAGCGGGTAAAAAAAGACCTCTCTGATGCTGAATTCAACCTCAGGAACAGTAGATTCGAGGTTGCCGCATTCCTCTCCCAGCAGGCAGCTGAAAAGGCATTGAAAGCGCTGTATATTGCCGGCTTTAAGGAGCTGTGGAAGACGCATGACCTTGTTGGCCTTGGGAGAAAGGTTAATGCTCCTAATGAAATATTGAAGGCATGCGATTCCCTGAATCCTCATTATATAGAAACACGGTATCCGCTTGATATAGAATATACCAAAGAGATGGCGGAAGATGCTTTTAATAAGGCCAAAAAGGTGATTGTATGGGCAAGAAAATCACTCGGGAAATGATAGAAGGGATAAGGGAATTCAGGAAAAAGGCAGAAGTTGACAGGATAATTGTTTTCGGCTCCTTCGCAAGGGGCGAGGCAAATGAAGACAGCGATCTTGATCTGATTCTGGTGGGCAGGAAGTTTGAAGGCAAGGATTTCCACTCCCGCTTCAAGGGATTATGGCTCAAGTGGCCTTTGGCCTTAGCTGTCGACTTCCTCCCATATACCCCAAAGGAGTTCGAGAGGCTCAGGAAGCAGGTCAGCATTGTGAGCATGGCCCTGAAGGAAGGGGTGGAGATAGAGTAGCTTAACACAATTCTTGCAAGATTCAGAGTCTACGCCTGATCTTAAGGCAGCAGCTATCTCGTGAAAATGAGGGTCTTGGCCAGCATCGGATCAGTTTCGAACAGGTTGTTGTATGTCCTCACATACTGGCGCACATATGTCGTTGTCACTCTTGCTGTACCAGCGATTATGCTGGAGACATCAGAGATGGTCTGCGCCTTCTCCGCCTGAATTAGGGGCTCGCTGCTTATCCTTTCGACTCCAAGAAGGAGGCTGAAGAAGAGCTGGCGCAGTTTTGGCTCCGCTCCCCCGAAAATTTGTTTCCAGTCCATGGTGCTTCTCTCATCTGATATATAATGAGGAGACACTGAAGGGTAAAGTGGCCCCAACCCTGATGCCTGAGCAATCCATACCTTTCTCCCTATTTCTGAGGAGGCTTTTTCTCTCATCCTCGAAGCCATATCATTGCTCGTCTCGAGCCTGAAGGCCTGTTCATCTTCAAGCCCTTGGGCGGCGCTCAGGTCATGCCCAAAGTTGAGCATAAACTCATGCATATGGGTAGGTGAGCTGGTTCCGCACCATTGGGGATAAGGCCTGAGGTGGAGGATATCATTTATATGATCTCCTTCTCCCCTATACAGGAGATGGTCATGCGGGTCTCTGTGGTCGACTGCTGGCCATACTGCCTTGGCGTCAATGTATGAGAGTGCGGCCTGATGATATAGATCCAATTCTGTGAGAGCTGCCTTGCCAAATCCTATTCTGGCCATTTCAGGGGTAAGGGAAGGTTCGAGTTCCTGGACAGATAGGTCTAAGGGATCCTGGCAGTAATGTTCAGGCCCTACAGGTCCATGAATCTGCGCATATCTTTTCATTCTATCACAATTTACTGTTTTCACCCTTTACAAGTTATTAATTCTATTCATTTATAAGCCTTTTGGTGCTATCTTAAATGGCATGGATTGCAAAGCCCCAGGTTCTTGTCATTATACTTATTGCCGTCTCGTTGCTGGAATGGTTCAAATGAAAAATCTCTCGTCTCTTTTCTGGCTTTCCTCTTTGCAGCAGCAGTCCCAATATCCTTCGATAGAGCTTTTTTCTGATATCAACCATCACTGACGTTTATTCCAGCCACCTTCTTGAAAGCACTGTCAAATGTCGCTATATTTTTAATCCCGAACTTTTCAGCAAAGACCCTGCTGGTGCAGTCTGTAAATGACATCTTCTCATCATTCTCCTTTCTGAAGATTTCCCAGGCCGTATGAAGAATGGCGCTGCTTACAATGGCTACTTGTACCGAGCCAAGAATATACTGGCCCAGCCTGACTGCGTGTTCAAGGCTCTTTGTTCTCACAAGCATCACTGTCACAGCCTCGTCAAAAACATAGTCTGAGGTGATTGGCTTTCCATACTTTCCGGCTGCTATATCAGAGATAATATTCTTTGCCGCATTATGGTTTTGGTCTGCTTCATTGTAAAAGGAGACAAACATATTGGTATCTATGAAGATCGCCATTCTCTCAGCCGTAAAGCGTTTTATCTATCTCTCTGCTCAATTTTTCGCTGCCCTTGCCCAGATTAACAGGCCTGAAGTCCAGCATGCTTCTGAGAGGCCTTCCATGCTCCTGTAGCCAGAAGCCCATTGCAAGAGTCAGGGCTTTGCCGAGAGGCAGGCCTTCGAGAGTGATCTCTGCCTTGAACTCCCTGAAAACCTTCTCATCCACGTCCCTCACGCTCAGTTGCATATGTAATACTTGTATGACAAGTATATAAAGGCTCTTTGCTGGCCTAAAACATTAGAAGTGTCAGGAAAAATGGGCGACAAGATAGGGTAAGGCTTCAAAGGATGGTCAGGAAGAGATGCAAGAGGCTTTTGTTGAAAGCATGGCCCTGAAGGAAGGGGTGGAGATAGAGTAGAAACAGCAAATAGCTGCATGCAATGCTTTTTATTCCGCCTTCTTAAATATGTCTTATGAGGCCTGAAACTGGAATCTGGTGGGAACAGTCGCTGGAGGATTTGGACACGGCTGCAGTCAACATCAAGGCAAAGAAATATTATGCCTCTGCTTTCTTTTCCCAGCAGGCAGCGGAGAAGGCATTGAAGGCCGTATATCTCGAGGAAAAGAAGGAGCTTGCGAAAGTCCACGACCTTTCCTTTTTGGCGAAGGCTCTGGGTGCGCCTGAGGATGTGATTGGAAAATGCAGGCTTTTGAGCAGAGTGTATATCGAAACAAGGTATCCAACAGGGGATTCGATACCTGCAAAGAAATTCTCAAAGGAAGACTCTGAAGGCCTGCTTGCTGTTGCAAAGGAGGTGCTGTCATGGACAAGAAAAAGGCTATCCTGAAAGGCCTCAAGTCATTCAGGAGATTGGTAAGCATGCACACTCCTATCCAGCGCATGATATTTTTCGGCAGTTATGCATACGGAAAGCCTCATAAGTGGAGCGACATAGACCTCATTATGGTTTCCCCGGATTTCAGGGGCCAAAAGGGCTTCAAAAGGGGGGTTGACCTCTACAAGTACTGGACTTTGGGCTATCCTGTCGATTTCCTGTGCTACACCCCAGAGGAATTCGAAAAGCTGAGGAAACAGGTAAGCATAGTCAGCCAGGCCCTGAAGGAAGGGGTGGAGATAGAGTAGGCTTTAATTATGTCTTGTATTTCTTTTTCTCCTGATACTCCTTGTACAGGCGGTTCTGTAGGCATTCTTTATCTTAACTAACAAGAAATTTAAGTTTTCTCTGGTTGTCATTTCATCATTTTGTCAACTATCGGCTGAAATCGGCATACACGGAAAGCGTCTTGTTTGGAGAATTCAGGCAAAACCCAGAAAAATCCCGAAAATCATGGGAAAAAACCAAAGGACTCCAAAAATAGACAGGCATTTTCCTAAAATAGTTTTACAAAGTTTTGTCAACCAAGAAGCTCAGGGATGTCATGTTCTATGAACCTTCTGTAGGTTTTCACATGCCTCGGCGTTCTAGTGTGATAGCCATCATTACACAAAAACCTGTAGCCTTTGCCAAGCTTAAGGGACAGTTCTTCTGCAGAGCCGCTTGTTACAATGGCATTTCTTATTATAGAAAGAACCCATTTGTCTGCCAGGGCTTTGAAGCTTTTGGCGGCAGGAGGCACTAGAATAAAGGGTTCGTTCTTCTCTATGTATATTTCTGCTTCTGGAAGGATGCCTTCATCCTTCCCAAGGCCGTCAGCCTCATAGGCCTTTCTTGCCCTTGAGATCAGCTTGTCCAGCCTCTGGCTGGCCTTCCACAGGAATGAAGCATATTCTGTGTCGTCAAGCTGGCTGATTTCATCCAGAACATAGCCATATTCCATAGGACATTTTGAGACGATTGCTTTATATTACATTTCTTGACCATTAAAATTTGCTCTTTCCAGTGCCGAAATAGCAAAGAATATAGCCTGCGGTCAAGAAACCGATATTTAATCACCCTTGGCTCCTTTCCTCCATTTCTTCAGCAGCCTCCTTGCCTCAGAAGTGTCCATATCCAGCTCTTCCTCAAAATAGGACAGCACGAGTTCGGCAAACATTGGGCGAATGTCTATGCCATCCAGCAGGTTATGAATGTCGAAGGGCCAAAAATGATGATTTCCCAAGCCTTCATGGAATTTTGTGACTGAATACCTGTACAAGTCCCGAGTGAGACCTCCAATTTGCTTTTCCTCACCTATATAGCCT
>CAYJTA010000028.1:0-1707 GCA_964372825.1 uncultured archaeon
TTTGTTCCACCCTTCTTTTCCAAAAAGAAGGGGAATGGGAGACAGAAGCATATCAGCGGATATGCTTCATACCCAAACGTATCCAAGAAAAGGCGTTACAAATGTTGAGCTAAACATACAAAGCGAGAATCCGGCCCCCCGCATTCTACCCTTTCTTTCCAAAAGAAAGGGCAAGCTGCCCAAAGAAAGGGATTACATATGTCGGACTGGAAAAATTTTCTTTTCCGTTGACGCTTTTCTTTCCTAAAGAAAAGGGTCACAGCAAAAGGGCTGAAAGATTCTTTTTCCGCCAGCGCTTTTTGATTTAAAAAACAGAAAAGGGCTGAAAGATTCTTTTTCCGCCAGCGCTTTTTGATTTAAAAAACAGAAAAGGGCTGAAAGAAGGGTAAATTATCCAAGAAAAGGAGTTACAAATGTTGAACCAAACATGCAAGGCGAGGCTCAGGCTCCCTGCATTGTTGTTTTTATATTTGGACGTATTATGCCTTATTTAATACAGGAAAAAATATTCGATTATGAAAATCCCATTTATCATAGCAGCTATAGCCCTTCTGATGGTTCAATCTGCATATGCAGCCAGCGACATCCTTTTGGCCTCCATAGACGGCCCCATAACTGCTGCAGATGTGGAGCTCGTAAAAGAGGCCATAGCCTTCGCAGAAGACAGGAGGATGCAGGCCATAATATTCACGCTTGATACGCCGGGAGGCAGCCTTCAGGAAACCTTGGACATACTGACGGCCTTTGATGAGACAAATGTCCCAATAGCGGCCTATGTGCATCCAAGGACTGCCTCTGCATGGTCTGCCGGAACATTCATCCTGATTTCTGCTGACATAGCCGCTATGACACCATTTTCCACGATAGGCAGCAGCCAGCCTGTCTCGATGGGCTCAGGCGGGACAGAATACATAAACGAATCGAAAATTATCAATGCGATCGTCAAGAAGTTCGAGGAGAGCGCAAGGATGCATTCAAGGAACACAACACTTGTGAGGAGGTTTGTTCAGGAGAACCTGAACCTCAATGCTGATGAGGCGAAGCGGATGGGGGCCATTGAGATAGTTGCGGATGACGTGTCCGATCTCCTGAAAAAGCTGGACGGAAGGGAAGTGAAAGGCAAAAGGCTGGAAACCGCCTTTGCAGAAAAAGTAGATTTCAGCCCTTCCCCGAAAATAGGCCTGCTTGGGATTATCTCGGACCCCATGCTGTCAGGCCTGCTGCTGATAATAGGCATATATGCTGTCGTTTTCGGCCTCTCCAGCCCGGGGGTGGGGGCTGAGATAGCAGGCATACTGCTGATACTTCTGGGGTTGCTGGGTGTCGGCTTTGACGTGAACCTTGCCGCGCTGGGCCTCTTTGTCTTCGGTGTGATACTGCTCTTTGCAGAGCTTGCCACTCCCGGATTCGGCGTATTAGGCATAGCAGGGCTGATAAGCATAGGGATAGGCAGCGTGCTCCTGATACCCGTAATCTCAGGAGACTATTTTGTCTCTCAGGGGTTCAGGGATCAGGCCCTGATAGCGGCCCTTATACCTACCGCCATAATGACGGCCTTTTTCGGCTTTGCATTCTACAAGGTGCTTGAGGTGAGGAGGAAGAAGCCCTTCTTCTCCGGAATCGAGGGGAAGAGGGCAAGGGCCACAGAGGATTTCGGCGGCAAAAAGGAAGGCTTTAAAAAATACGGAGCTCATGGAAAATATCCGC
>CAYJTA010000028.1:1717-9838 GCA_964372825.1 uncultured archaeon
TTTGAGGGCGAGTACTGGAAGGCCAGGAGCGCAGGGAAAATAAGGAAGGGGAAGATGGTGACTGTGACGGGGAAGGAGGGCCATGTGCTGATTGTGGAGCCTATAAGAGAAGCTCTAAAGAAGAAAAAATAATTCATTTCAGGCTGATGAAAAATAGTTATTTGGTGCTACTCTCTACACCCTTTTGTATATCTCTGTTAAACATTAACTCTTGCTCAGAATCTGATGAAAAATCACGTTAATTAGAAACCGGATACAAAATAAAGTTATGCGGCCTCTTGTCAAAATAACTCCGCCCGGGCCAAAGGCAAGGCAGGTATTATTGAGGGACAGGAAGGTGATAAGCCAGTCCATGGCCAGGGAATACCCGTTGGTTGTGGACCGTGCCAAGGGCGTGAATGTGTGGGACATTGATGGCAACAGGTACCTTGACATGAATTCCTTCATTGCCGTGATGAACTTCGGCCACTCCCACCCGAAAATACTGGCGAATATAAAAAGCCAGATGGAGAAGGCCATGCATGCTGGTTTCCTTGACTTCTATGCGGATCTGCCGGTCAGGTTTGCCGAAAGGCTGCTGAAGCACCTTCCCAAAGGCTTCAGCAAGGTGTATTTTTCCAATTCAGGCGCAGAATCCATAGAGGCTGCCATGAAGCTTGCGAGGCATCACACTAAAAGAAAGTATTTCATTTCCTTTTACGGAGGCTTCCATGGGAGAACCTATGGGGCCCTGAGCCTGACATCTGCAAAAACAATACACAGGAAGCATTTCGGTCCCTTCTTATCGGTTATACATGCGCCTTATCCCAACCCTTATAGATGCCCTGTTGGAAGCAATGCGAATACATGTGATGTGGACACGCTGAGATATATTGAAGAGGAGATATTTACTACGGAAGTCGATCCGGAAGAGGTTGCGGCCGTATTTGTGGAGCCTGTGCAGGGGGAGAGCGGCTATATTATCCCGCCCCCAAATTTCCTGAAAAAACTGAGGAAATTGTGCTCTGACAATGGCATACTCCTTGTGGCCGATGAGGTGCAGTCAGGCGTATACAGGACAGGGAAGTTCCTTGCCATGGAGCATTTCGGGGTAAAGCCGGACATTGTGTGCCTCTCAAAGTCCATTGGCGGCGGCCTGCCTTTTGGCGTGACAGCATCTACAGACGATGTGATGACATGGCCCAAAGGAAGCCATGCTTCCACTTTCGGCGGGAATCTGGCATCATGTTCAGCAGCAATGGCCGTGCTTGATATAATTGAAGAGGATAAGAACTTGGGAAAAGATGTTGAAAGGAAAGGCCAAAGGATCCGGAATTTTCTGAAGAAACTGCAGAAAAAGCACGAGATCATAGGCGATGTGAGGGGATTGGGCCTGATGATAGGCATGGAGCTTGTGGAGGACAGGCAAACGAAAAAGCCGGCAAAGGAAAAGAGGAACAGGATACTTGAGGAGTGCTTCAGAAAAGGCCTTCTTCTGCTGCCTGCCGGGCAAAGCGTTATCCGGTTCTCGCCGCCGCTGATAATTTCGGATGAGGATATAGATGCCGGCCTGGGGATTCTGGAAGATGTGATGGGGAAATATTAGGCTCAGATATGAGGTAGATGATATCTTTTTTCACAACAGCTTGGCGAATAACTGTCAGTCAGATTTATTAGTAGTGAAAACAAGTTATTAGCGAATGGAATATTACCTCAACCCCCAGGAGTTCTTCAAAAAGACCAAGGGGAACAAGGATATTTTCGGCAGTCTTGTATATCTGCTTGCAGGCTCTCTGCTGTTTTGCATAGGCACTGCCGTAAATTCAGGATCGCCATTTCTTGAGGCTCTGTTTTCAACCGCAAACATCATCCTTTTCCTTCTCCTGTTCTTCGGCGGCGTGTTCCTGTCTTACCTGTTCCATCTGACATTTGTCAGCCTGGGCGGTAAAGGGAAGTTCATGCATGGCCTTACAACAGTCGGCTATAGCACGCTGATGGCCTCTGTAGGCTTCTTCCTTTTCTCGATTTTCATCTATGTGGCCAATTTTCTAGAGACAGGCTCTTTCCTCACAGGCCTGTTCCTCATACTTTCCGTCGCATCTATGGCTGTTTTCGGCGTCATAGCTTATGCGTCCCTTTATGTGGGATCGAAAGAGCTTTTCGGGGTTGATATGCTGACAGCCTTCGTAGGCGTTTCGATTATAACAGGGATATTGTTCGTGATAGCATGGATGGGGATGATATCGTTTACCGGCAATATGGCTTCTGTCTCTTCTGCTTCCCCGTATGTGGCAGACATACCGCCACCGCCAGTGGATTAGGACTTATTAGGTCTTCCTTATTTCCTTGAGAATCAGCTTCGTCAGTTCTGCGGCATCTATCCTTCCCTTTGTCTCCTTCATTGCAAGGCCTACAAGGAAATGCAAGGCTTTCTCTTCTCCTGATCTATAGTCAGAAATTGCATTTTTATTCTTCTCAAGAAGTTTCCTTACAATGTTTTCCGCATCTCCTGTGACAGCGCTTTTCTCCATACCGTATTTTATCACTATCTCCTTTGCAGGCAGCCCTTCTTCCACCATCTTCCTTGCCGCCATCTCGGCATTCCTGTCAGTCAGCGTGCCTTCTTTCAGCATCCTGACTATATCCAGAACCCATTCGTCCTTGAGGCCTGCCTGCCTGTACTTGAGATTGTGCCAGTTGAGCGTCTTTTTCAGGTAGCCTGCTATAAAGCCTGCAGCCAATTTCGTATCGATTTTTGCTGCCTGCTCAAAAAGGTTTGCTGTCTCAAGCTCTGTGACAAGGCTCTCGGCAAGCTTTTCGCTTATCCTGTATTGCTTTATGAGCCTCTCGTATTTCTCATCAGGCATCTCGGGCAGGCTTTTTCTTATATTTCCTGCAAATTCCCTGATTTCGATTATGGCGAGATCAGGATCGAAAATATATCCATAATCCTCTTCTGTCTCCTTTGCCCTCAAGGGCTTTGTAATACCGAGTTCGGGCTGCCATGCAGCTGTTGCCATCTCCACCCTCTTCCCCATCCTCAGCATGTTCTGCTGCCTGACAATCTCGTATTTCAGGGCCTGCTCAACCTCTTTCATGCCGGTTATGTTCTTTATCTCCACCCTCTCTCCTCCTGAAAGGCTGATGTTGGCATCGGATTTTATCACGGCAGAGGCAGAGGAGTCATATGCCTTCAGGTATTCCAGCATGGTCTCCAGCTTCTGGACATAAGCCCTTGCTTCTTCTGGCGAGGAGAAATCAGGCTCTGTCACTATTTCGGCAAGGGGTATGCCAGACCGATTGTAGTCGGCAAGGCAGTATTTTTCAGTGTGAATAAGCTTGGCAGGATCCTCTTCCAGATTTATTCTCCTTATCCCCACTGCCTTCCTTTTTCCATTGACATTGATTGCAATGCTGCCGTTGATGGCAAGGGGCATTTCATACTGGGTTATCTGGTAGTTCTTTGCAAGGTCGGGATAAAAGTAGGTTTTTCTGGAGAAGGATATTGTGCCGGGTATTTCACAGTTGAGGGCAAGCGCTATCCTGAGGCCATGGGCAAGCGCCTGCTTGTTGAATGATGGCTTGCTGCCTGGCATGCCAAGGCATGTGGGGCATGTGAGGGTGTTGGGCTGGGGCTCCTCCTTCAGGACCGAAGGGTTCCGGCAGGGGCAGAATATCTTGCTTTTGGTATTGAGCTGGACATGTGTCTCCAGGCCAATCTTCACCTTCGGCTTATCCAGAAGCTGCTGCATAAAGAGAATATGAGAGAAGGTAATAAAATGCTATATTCAGTGTATTACCGGCTGCTTCCCATCAGGGAGGATAATCTTCTTAGCGCATGCAGCTTTTCCCTTTGCCCGACCTTGGCCTCTTCTATGCCTGCCTTAAGGATTTCCATTGATTTGTCCATTGTCTTTCTATCGACCTCAAATGGAATCCCGTCTTTTCCTCCATGAGAGAAGCTGTATTTTGCCGGATCGTTCCAGCTTGGAGCCTTTCCATATATCAGCCCAGAAATCAAAGCAAGGGCCCTTATGGAAGCCGGGCCCACGCCTTGTATGGAAACAAGTTCTTCATAGCTCTGCGGCTGTATCTCATATGCCTTCTGGAGGCTTTGAAAGGTTTGTCTGCTCAGGAATATCATATGATCTGAATGCATATGCAATTTCAATTCCCTTTTATTGGGATATATGAAAGACGACAGATCCTTCTGGATAGAGCACAATCTCAACAGCCTTCTCGGATTATCCTTCACAAGATCGACAGAAACCTTCCTTGCTTCTTCGCTTCTCTTTGAAGTCATATCCAGAACATGCTTTTCCTTTTGCTGGGAGCAGATTGCTGAATGGGGCTCTTCGACAAAAGAATCCGTAAGGCTATTTGAGAGCCAGTGATATCTTCTCGCATACCGGTTTTCGGGATTCAAACCTTGCTGTACCACACACCAATCCCCGCTTTCAGAGAAAAGGAAGGAATGGTGATAAAGATTGTAGCCGTCCTGCACGCAGCTGTTATCAACTTTTGCCGACATCCTGCTTGAATAGATCAGCATTTTTGCCGAAATTGTTGAAAGGGAAAGCATCTCTGAAATTCTTTCTATTTCCTGGGGTGTTTTGCGGCTGGCTCTTCCTTTTCCTCCAGCGACAGCCATGCCATGGGTTTCAGGATTTATTGCCTCTTTCAGTGCTCCGCATGTTGTGGTGGTAAGGCCGCTTGAATGCCAGTCGAAAGCGAGGGCACAGCCTAGTGATTGGAAGAAGAAGGGGTCGGAAAGCCTTCTCAATAGTTCGCCAGTGCCATATTCGAATACAATTATATCAACTATTCCTTCTGCAAGGCCGACCATTCTCGGGAAAAGCCACCTTGGGCACTTTCCCGGATGCAGGGGAAGCTCGGCTATTCCTGTCCTCATGTTTGAGTGTTTCCTGAAGAGAATAAAAGACTGAACCATGTAGCGTGCCGCAATGCCGCCAGACGGATTCAGGATTGTCCGCAGATTTGAAAAAGAATTCGAGGCATAGTGATTTCAGAAAAAAAACAGCGTCTGTCGCTCTGTTGCACAGCTTATTGGGATGTAAGATTGTCTGCGGCCTCATGCAGAAATGTAAGCCTTTGCGCATGCCCTGCAACAGAAACTGGCCATTGTGCCCTTTACCTTTTCCCTGTGGCCGCCGCTGTATATTTCGCACCTGCAGTGCTCGCACTTCACAAGATGGGATCTGATGCTGGCCTCCAAAATGCCGGAAAGCCTTGAAACCATGTTTTCTGAAAACCTTTTCCCCTCTACAGTCAGTGTATATATTTTCTTTTCCCTTTCGCCCCTCTTTTCAGCCTTTATGTATCTCATTTTTTCCAGCTCCTTCAGGAAAGGGTAAACCTGTGCTGGGCTGACTTTTTTGCCTGTTCTGACCGAAAGCTCCTTTATCAGCTCGTAGCCGTGCCTTTTTCCCTCTGACAGAAGGAGGATTGTGTACAGCTTCAGGATGGTGGATATGTGGATTTCTCTTGGTTTCATATATACCAGTTGTATGATAGATTTAAATACTTATATATCAAAAATATTATATATCATATCTGGAGAAACAATGGAGAAAAAAGTAATAGGAATCAAAGGGATGCACTGCGCAAGCTGCGCAGTGATGATAGAGAAGAGCCTGAACAGGCTCGAGGGGGTTAGGGCCACAGTCAACTATGGGGCCGAGAAGGCTTACCTTGATCTCGATTCCGGAAAGACGGACATGCCGGCCATCAGGAAAGCGGTGGAAAAATTGGGGTATGGGATTATTGAAGAATCCGAAAAATCGCATCATGGAGAAGAGACATTTGCTGACAGGGAGCAGAAGGAAAGGGAAAAGCAGATAAGCGGCCTGTGGAAAAAGCTGATAATAGGAATAATACTGACATCTCCCATAACGTTCGGCAGCTTCCCTGACATCTTCATTGTTCCTGCCTTTCTGACTGATCCGAGGATACTCCTTCTGCTTGCCACGCCTGTCCAGTTCTATGTCGGGTATGAGTTCTACAGAGGCTTCTGGTTGGCCACAAGGAACAGGACAGCGGACATGAATACTTTGATAGCGATAGGTACTTCGGCGGCATACTTTTACAGCCTTGTAGTTGTGATGTTTCCAGAGGTGCTGAAGTCATCAGGCTTGGAGGCAGCCCTCTATTTTGATACGGCAGCGGTTATAACTACCCTTATTATACTTGGGAGATATCTGGAGGCCGTGACCAAAGGGAAAGCCTCTCAGGCCATAAGGAAACTGATTGGACTGCAGCCGAAAACAGCGAAAGTGATCAGAAATGGGAAGGAAATTGAAATACCAATAGAGGATCTTGCTGTCGGGGACATATTTGCCGTGAGGCCGGGGGAAAAGATACCGACAGATGGTGTGGTTGTTGAAGGCTACTCCTCAGTGGACGAGTCCATGATAACGGGGGAGAGCATGCCTGTCGGGAAAAAGAAGGATGATAAGGTCATAGGAGCCACTATAAACAAGTCAGGGCTTCTGAAAATAAAGGCGATCAAAGTAGGAAAGGACACAGCCCTTGCCCAGATAGTCAAGATTGTGGAGGAAGCCCAGGCGGCAAAGGCCCCCATACAGAGGCTTGCGGACAGGGTTTCCGCATACTTTGTCCCTGCTGTAATGGTGATTGCAATACTGGCCTTTGGCTACTGGTATTTACTGGCAGGACAGAATTTCATATTTGCCTTCACTATACTGATTGCGGTTTTGATCATAGCATGCCCGTGTGCCCTAGGTTTGGCGACGCCTACCGCAATACTCGTGAGCACAGGCAAGGGCGCTGAAAACGGTATCCTCATAAAAGGGGCTGATGTGCTGGAGAAGGCGCATAAAATTACAGCTGTGGTTTTTGATAAGACAGGGACACTGACAAAAGGCAAGCCTGAAGTTACTGATATTGTTTCACTTTCAAAGTTTAATAAAAAGGATGTTCTGAAATTGGCCGCAATAGCAGAGCATGGCTCAGAGCACCCTGTTGGGAAGGCCATTGTGGATAAGGGGAAAAGGGTTTTGAAGTCAATTCCGAATGCGCAAAGGTATTCTGCCATTGAGGGAAAGGGGATAAGAGCGCTTTATAAGAAAAAATGGATTTTAGTCGGGAGCAGGAGGCTGATGAAGGAGAACAGGATTGCTGTGGAAAAATTTGAAAAGGAAATAATAAAGCTTGAAAATGAAGGGAAGACTGCTATAGTTGCCGCATACGGAAAAGAGGTTATGGGACTGATAGCTGTTGCTGATACCTTGAAAGAGAATTCAAAAGAAGCAGTAAAGGAGCTGCAGAGGATGGGCAGGAAGGTGATGATGATTACAGGGGACAATGAGAGGACTGCAAAGGCCATAGGGAAAAAGATAGGGCTTGATGACATATTTGCACAGGTTCTTCCGGGGGAAAAGGCTGAAAAAATCAAGCAGCTGCAGCAGTCAGGTGAAACGGTTGCGATGGTGGGGGACGGAATTAATGATGCGCCGGCACTTGCCCAAGCAGATGTCGGAATAGCAATAGGCTCGGGGACGGATATTGCCCTTGAGACAGGCGGGATAGTCCTTGTCAAGAATGACCTGAGAGACGTCGTGACATCAATCGATCTGAGCGGCTATACGATAAAAAAAATCAAACAAAATTTATTCTGGGCCTTCATTTACAACACAGTGGGCATTCCTGTGGCTGCAGGCCTTCTCTATCCTTCTTTCGGCTTCCTTCTCAACCCAATAATAGCTGGAGCAGCTATGGCCTTCTCAAGTGTGAGCGTTGTGAGCAATAGCCTGCTGATGAGGAGATACAGGCCGAAGCTGAGATGAAGGCTTGTTTCTCCTGAAAAAATTGAGAATAAATTGCTTGCTGTTCTACTTACTGTATGCCGACAGATCTTTCTGACAGGAAAACAAGGTACACAATAGTGGCAGGGATTGTTATCTTTTTCGTCTTGTTTGCCTCAAGGATAGAGTTCCTTATTCTGGCAATAATTTTTGGGTAAAGTATTAGTCCTGCCAACTACATATAGTCTATATGACAAGAATTTCATGTCCCATATGTAATGCTCAAAAATGTTGGAAAGTAAGAAGGGGTAAACGAGTCTGCGGAGAGTGCAGACTTGAATGGAATCCAACGGCTTTG
>CAYJTA010000029.1:0-9807 GCA_964372825.1 uncultured archaeon
GACCCCTTTGCCTTTGCTTACCATTTCATCACCCTGCTCGAGGGTGAAAAGCAGAGAGAGTGTCTTCCCTGAAATCTCGGCAATGGGGTGGTCGAAAATCAGCTCTATCCTGCCGTCATCAAGAGGCGTGATCTTTAATGGCATGATGAATCTTGTTTTCCCCTGATATATGCTTGAGCTCCATGCAAAGCCCTTATTATGGAATCTTTTAATGATCGGGGCCAATAATAAACTGGTGCCATATCCATGGAAGCAATGCCAAAGCTCGTCGTCTTCGGGTCTGTAGCATTTGACAGCATAAAGACGCCTTTCGGCGAGGCCAAAGAAGTGCTTGGCGGAGCGGCTGTATACGCCTCCTATGCCGCAAGCTTCTTTACGGATGTCGGCATGGTGTCCGGAATTGGCAAGGATTTCCCGAAAGAATGGATACAGCTGCTGGAAAGCAGGAATATATCCACCGGGGGCCTGACAACTGCAGGCGAAAAAACGTTCAGGTGGAAGGGCTATTATGAATACGACATGGCCTCGGCGCATACAGTATCTACAGAACTGAACGTGATGGAAGGACTGATGCCCGAGTTGCCGGAGAGCTACAGGAAAGTGCCTTTTGTCTTCCTAGCCAACCTTCATCCAGAGCAGCAGCTTCATGTCCTTCAGCAGATGGATGGCCCAAAGCTGTCCATCCTCGACACCATGAATTACTGGATTTCAAACGAAAGGGACAAGCTTTTGAGCCTAATCAAAAAAATCGACATACTGCTCCTGAACGATGCGGAGGCGAGGCAGCTTTTCGGCACGCCAAATCTGATAGCTGCGGGAAGGCTTGCCCTGAACTGCGGACCTTCGGCCTGCATAATAAAGAAGGGCGAGCATGGCGTGCTGCTGTTCAAGGGGAAGGACATCTTCTCCCTGCCCGGCTACCCTCTGGAGACAGTGAGGGATCCTACAGGAGCAGGCGATTCCTTTGCAGGCGGTTTAGCCGGCTTTCTGGCCAAGGCAGAGGCAATTGACGAAAAGGTTCTCAGAAAGGCCCTGGTTTATGGCTCGGCCATAGCCTCCTACACCGTCGAAGGCTTCGGCCTCGACAGGCTGAAGTCTCTGACAAGGGCCGATATTGAGGAGAGGTACAGAGAGTTTGAGAAGATGGTGAGGTTCTGAATTTCTGCGGCGGCAGATGATTGTTGAATAATTAACCCTTTTCCATGAAATAAATCAAAAAGCGTTAACGGAAAAATGATAACAGGACTGTTTATATATCTTTCTGATTCTTTAGTTGTTTCACTTTATTTAATTTATTTATCTTATTCTGAATATCTGTTCAATTAATGGCTCTAACAATTGAATATATTGAACATTTATTCAATAAATATCCGTCAGCCTCCTTTAATCCTGAAGATTTCCAGCAACCCTTTCAGCAAACCCGCTGCATGTTGTTTCTATCGCCCCTTCCATCAGTCTGGCCAGATCGTATGTGACAGTCTTTTCCATTATGGTCTTTTCAACTGCCTTGAATATCATTTCTCCTGCCTCCACCCATCCGATGTAATCGAGCATCATGCACGCCGATAGTATCATGGAGCCGGGGTTGGACTTATCAAGGCCTGCATATTTGGGCGCTGTCCCATGCGTGGTTTCAAACAAAGCTATGCCGGTGTCAAAATTAATATTGGCTCCAGGGGCCATTCCCAGTCCCCCTGTCTGGGCCGCAAGCGCATCGGACATGTAGTCCCCGTTCAGGTTCGGGCAGGCTATCACATCGTACTCATCCGGCCGTAAAAGGACCTGCTGGAACATGGAATCAGCAATCCTGTCCTTTATGATTATTTTTCCGTTTGCAGGAATTCCTTTGAGGATCTCTTCTTCGGCAATCGTTTCATCTGAGAATTCATCCCTTGCGACCTCATATCCCCATGCCCTGAATGCGCCTTCTGTATATTTCATTATGTTGCCTTTGTGGATAAGAGTGACGCTTTTCCTTTGCTTCCTTATTGCGTATTTTATGGCCTCCCTGACGAGCCTCTTTGAATTGAAAGCGCTCATGGGCTTTATTCCTATTCCTGATTCTGGGGGTATACTGACTCCTACCTGCTTATTCAGAAATTCTATCACCGTTTTAGCTTCAGATGATTCAGCTTTCCACTCTATACCTGCATACACATCCTCAATGCTCTCCCTGAAAACGACAGCGTCAATCAATTCAGGCCTCTTCATAGGGCTTGGCACGCCTCTTATGTACTTGACAGGCCTGAGGCAGGCAAACAGGTCGAGCTCCTGCCTCATGGTGACATTCAGGCTTTTGAACCCGCCTCCCACAGGGGTTGTCAATGGCCCCTTTATCGAAACAAAGTGATCCTTTATTTTTTGAATAGTCTCTTCCGGCAAATAACTCCCTGCTTTTCTGAAGGCAGACTCTCCGGCAAGAAGATGGTCCCAGATTATCCAGCGCTTTCCGCTATAGGCCCTTTTCACAGCAGAATCAACAACAAGCCTCATAGCTTTCGACACTTCAGGCCCTATGCCGTCGCCTTCTATAAGACCTATTACTGGCCTGTCAGGGACAGCCAGCCCTTCCCTGTTTTTTGTTATTTTTTCTCCTTCATCCTTATTATCCATATTACCCCCATGATTATTGCAATTATTCATCTTGTTTTCATCATCTTCTTCAGCACATACTTCAATATCCCGCCGTGCCTGAAATATTCCAGCTCCAGCAGCGTGTCTATTCTTGAAGTCATTATAAATTTCTTTTCCCCTCCATTCTCCATATGAGCTGTAATTTTTATCTCCTGTCTTGGTTTAATCCCATCGCTAATTTCAATATCAAATATTTCTCTTCCGGTAAGGCCAAGGGCTTTTGGATTTTCCCCATTTTTGAACTGCAGCGGCAATATGCCCATTCCAATGAGATTGGACCTGTGTATTCTTTCAAAGGATTCGGCCAATATCGCCTTCACACCGAGCAATGAAGGCCCTTTGGCCGCCCAGTCCCTGCTCGAGCCGCTGCCATATTCTTTCCCTGCAATTATAATGAGAGGTGTGTCTTCTGATTTGTATTTTACTGAGGCATCGAAAATATTTTCCACTTTGCCTGTTGGAAAATGAACAGTATATCCGCCTTCCTTTCCGTCCAAAAGTAGGTTCCTTATCCTCACATTGGCGAATGTTCCCCTCATCATCACCTCATGATTGCCCCTCCTTGAGCCGTATGTGTTGAAATCCTCTTCCCTGACGCCTCTTCCCAGCAGATACCGGGCTGCAGGGCCATCATTTTCAATAGCACCTGCAGGGGATATGTGGTCTGTAGTAACTGAATCCCCGAACACTGCAAGAACTCTCGCATGTTTTACTGGTTTTACAGAATCAGCTTTATGATTCATATTTTCAAAGTAATTCGGCTCCCTCAGATACGTCGAACCAGGATCGAAACCAAACAACAGGCTCTTCTTTGCATTTATCGATTTCCACTCTTCCGGCCCTTCCAATATGTTTTTGTATTTTCCGGTGAACATCTCTTTGCTTATGCACATGGAAATTGTTTCATCTATTTCATGCTGGGAAGGCCAGATATCCCTCAGATAAATCTCCTCTCCACCGATTCCTATCCCTAAAGGCTCAGATGTCAGATCCTTCCCCACACTCCCTGCAATCGCATAGGCCACAACAAGAGGCGGGGACATGAGCCAGTTCAGCTTTGTCTGCGGATGAATTCTTCCTGAGAAATTCCTGTTGCCGCTCAGGACAGAGCTGACTGCAAGATTCCCTTCTTCTATTGCCTTAGAAACATTTTCGGGAAGTGGGCCTGAATTGCCGATGCATGTGGTGCAGCCATAGCCTACTGTGTAGAATCCTAGGCCTTCCAGATATTTGTCCAGGCATGATTTCGAAAGATATTCAGTCACAACTTTTGAGCCTGGAGCCAGGCTAGTTTTGACATAATCGGGAACTTTGAGGCCTTTCTCAACTGCCTTTTTTGCCAGCAGGCCGGCAGCAACCATGACTGAGGGGTTGCTGGTATTTGTGCAGCTTGTTATTGCCGCTATGACAACATCCCCATGCCTGAGCGTTTCCTTTTTCCCATTCGATCGGATGGCAACCTCTTTTTCCAGCTCCTTTTCATCAAATGCGAAACCATTATTTTCCGATGACTTCAGAATGCCTGAAATATATGATTTCACATCAGACAAGCGAACAGAGTCCTGAGGCCTCATGGGGCCTGCTATTGTAGGCTCTACACTGGAAAGATCCATTTCTATTATGTCTGTATATATCGGTTCTTTTGATTTTGATGCCCTGAATAAATTCTGAGATTTAAGATAAAGTTCAACAATCCTGACATGCCTCTCCTTTCTCCCTGTCAGCAGAAGGTATTTTATCACCTGCTCATCCACAGGGAAAAAATTCACTGTGCTGCCGCACTCAGGGGCCATGTTGGCTATTGTTGCCCTGTCAGGGACAGAAAGGCTGTCAAGGCCATCCCCGAAAAATTCCACGAACTTGTTGACTACGCCTTTTTTTCTGAGAATATCTGTTATTGTGAGTACAAGATCAGTAGCAGTTGCGCCTTCCCTAAGTTTTCCAGTCAATCTGAACCCTATAACTTCAGGCATCTGGATCCTCATGAGCTGGCCCAGCATGACGGCTTCAGCCTCAATCCCGCCGACTCCCCAGCCCAGCACGCCCAAGGAATTCACCATCGGAGTGTGCGAATCCATGCCTATGCATGTGTCGGGGAACAACAGTCCATCCTGTTCCGTCACTACGGTGGCCAGATATTCCAGATTGACCTGGTGGCATATGCCGCTTTCGGGGGGGACAATGTGCAGGTTTTCAAATGACTGCTGGGCCCATTTGAAAAGTCTGTATCTTTCCAAATTCCTTCCAAATTCTTTTTGCGTGTTTATTTTCAATGCATCATAGCTTCTGAAGGCATCAACCTGAATGGAATGATCTACAACAAGATCTGCTCTTACTATCGGATTTATTTTTTCAGGGTTTCCTCCAAGTTTACTTATTGCAGACCTCATGGAGGCAAGGTCTATTATAGCAGGGCCTCCTGTAAGGTCCTGCATGAGAACCCTTGACGGCATGAATGGAATTTCGATATCCTCTGGCTTCGGCTTCCAGCCTGCAAGGTTGGCCACATCATCTTCAGTCACCCTGAAGCCGTCGCAGAGCCTGACTGCGCCTTCGAGAAGTACCCTGATGGATATTGGCAGATGATCTGCAGAGCCTGTATGCTTTTCAAGCCCCCTAAGGCTAAAATAAGATAATGGTTTCCCCTCAAATTCCAGCTCTTCCCTGACGCCAAAAAAATCCCCTTTCATGGCTCTCCAGCGCTCTCCCCACTTGTTAGAAGGCTGGATTAAATAATCGATTTTAACAGGAAAAACGCATTTTTAGACTAGCCACCTATGAATAATATGCTCTCCGATCTTGCAGACTTCAGGCCTTCAGGGCATTTAGCCGTTACTATAGGCACGTTTGATGGAGTACACCTTGGCCACAAGGCCGTAATAAGGAAGCTTCTTGAGACAGCAAAGGCCAGAAAAATAAAATCTGCTGTCCTGACTTTTCCCATACCTCCAATGAATTTCCTCAGTCCAGGCAAGAAAAAGAAGATGATTATACCTTTTGAGAAAAGAGCGGAGCTTTTGGAAGCCTCTGGAATAGATTATGTGATAGCCGCCGATTTTGCAGAAATAAGGAATTTATCGGCTGAAGACTTTATTGAAAAATTGCTTGTAAAAAAACTGAAGGCAAAAGCAGTCGTTGTGAGCGGGAAATTCATGTTTGGAGAGAAAAGAAAAGGAGACGTACACCTTCTAAAAAAGCTGGCAAAGAGGTACGGTTTTGAAGTTTATGCAGTCAAAATAAAAAAGCTTTCTGGAATAGCAATAAGCAGCACAGCCATCAGGCAGGCCCTTGAAGACGGAGATGTAAAAGCCGCAAAAAGGATGCTCGGATATAACCCCGTGCTGGAGGGCTCTGTCGTCCATGGCCTGAAAATAGGGAGGCAACTGGGCTTTCCCACGGCCAATCTGGACATAGACGGCACGATGCAGATACCGAAGGAGGGGATATACGCCTGTTTTGTCATGGTTGGAGGGAAGAGATTCAGGGGGGCACTGTATATCGGAAAGAGGCCCACTTTCAATGGCAGAAAAATATCAATAGAAGCAAGCATAATAGATGAAGGATTTTCAGAGGAAGTTTATGGTAAGAAAATGGAAGTGGAGATTATTGAGAGGATGAGGGATGACATGAGGTTTGATAGTCAGGAAAAGCTGATCAGCCAGATCAGAAAGGATGTGGAAGAAGCCAGAGAAATTCTGATCGCCTGCTCACTTATGGCGCGGGAGTGATATAATCGCCTATAAAAAAGTGCACTGTGAATTAAGAAGAGGGGACAGAAGCGGGACGAAAGAGCAATGGGCTCTGATCATGCAGGCTTCCAGCTCAAAGAAGGCATGAAGAAGTATCTGGATGATTCCGGCCTGCAGTTCCATGATTTCGGCACATACGGCACTAAATCTGTCGATTACCCTGATTATGCCGCCATGGTCGCAGAGGCTGTCGTAAGGGAGAAATATGACAGAGGAATATTGGTTTGCGGGTCAGGAATAGGCATGCGCATTGCTGCCAACAAGGTCCATGGAATCAGGGCCGCCCTGTGCTATAATACCGAGACAGCCGGGCTGAGCAGGGAGCATAATGATTCAAATGTGCTTGCGCTTGGCGGGAGAATAACAACCGGTGATGAGGTAAACGAGATTGTAAGAGTGTGGCTTGAGGCTGGTTTTGCCGGAGGAAGGCACCTGAGACGCCTTGAGAAAATAAGGGAACTTGAGAAGAGATACGGAACAAGTATGGGCGAAACAGAAGACTGCTAAGCAGCTTGATTCTGCTTTCCTGTTTCCTGCCCCGCATACCCCTTCAGCAGCAGCCTGCCTAGGGCAGTGAGCCTGAGGAGTACCCTGCCCTTCTTCTCCTCGGCCTCCACGAGGCCCATCTCCTTCAGGCCTTCTGATTTTGGCGTGCCGTTTACATGGTAGCTTATGAGAGGGAGGCTCATGCCTATCTTCTGGGAAAGTTCCTCTAAACTCGAGCAGCATTCTGGCTGGGACAGCAGGATCTCCAGTATTTTCATTTTCCTGTCTGATAATATTTTATAGTAGTTAAATTTCAGTATAGGCAGAGGCACTATCTCATTGTTTTCAACAGACAATGCCCTCATGCCGTTCACAAAGGCCGCTGAGGTTGCAGCGCACTGCATGCTCCTGTCGCCTGTGGCCACATTCACAACAATATTATCCCTGCCTGCCTTTGAAAGCTGGCCTATCACCCTGAACAGCTCCTCCCACACATTTCCCCCTATCCTTATCAGCTCGGAATCTATCCCGAATTTTTTCAGGTCTTCTGTCACCTTCTCCGCATTCGGCAGCCTTTCATTTGTGGAGATGAGGACGACCCTTTCCGTTGGCAGCTCCCTTATAGTAACGAAAATGGCTTCTATGTTATCGCCAACCGGAGCAACTATCGTGTATTTCATATTTCAAAAGTTTCCCTTCGATATATGCAATTGTATTTGATAATTTCGGATTAATCTATTAAAGGGCTTCTTTATAAATGCACCGATTTGCCCGCCTTCCCAACCCTTCCTTTACTCTCCCGGAAAGATGATGCTTATATATTTTCTGAGGCTTAATTTAATGATGGGTGCTGATGGGATGCGTGCAAGAACTAATATTTCACTGATAATTGGTTCGTTGTTCACTGCCCTTGTGTCTGCCAGTACGATATTCTTCCTTGCAGCAGACGCTCTCCAGCCTATGGCCGCTGTGACCGTAAACTCGCCCAACGGCGGGGAGAACATCACGGCAGGGGCCAATTTCACCATCAACTGGACAGGGACTGATGACCACTACTGGGTCGGATATACGGCAAATGAGTCAGCTTCATGCGCCAATAACAGCATATCCGACAATTCAAATGACGGCGACTGGATATTCCTCTGCCATCAGACAAGCTGCAGCTCATCTTCTTCCCATTTCGCGAACATATCCGTCAACAGCACGACAGTCAGGATTAAAGTGGCAGCCCACAATGCCAGCCATACAGGCAAAGGCGCCGACTGCTCCAACAATGTCTTCACAGTGGCATCAAGGCCAGCTCCACCCTCATCCTTCGCCGCCTTCAAGATCAATGTCACTGCCATCAACCTTACTTGGGCTGCAGGGCCTGATACCGAGGTGAGGACAGGCTACAGGCTCTACAGGAACGGCAGCCTTGCTGCAGCCATTCCGAACTCCAGCACATCATATCTGGATGCAGGCCCGGCTTACAACACATCGTACATTTATAATCTTACGGCTTACAATGCAATAGGCGAGGGGGCCAATTCATCGGCAGGAAATTCGACATATGACACAGCCCCGTCTTCTGCTTCCCTTTCCCCGGCCAATGCAGCAAATCTTTCCACCACACTGGTGACATTCAACTGCTCCTCCACAGACGATTTCAGGCTTGCATCCATTTCCCTTTTCATCAATCTGACCGACTCATTTGCCCAGACAAACACCACCAACGTCACCGGCACATCCAACTCGACATCCTTTGCGGCCAATATTTCAGCAGGCTACTATGTCTGGTCGTGCATGGCCGCAGACAATGTCAGCCAGTCATCTTTCAGCCCCAACCGCACCCTTCTTGTGGATCCCCTGCCGCCTGCCGTCTCTCTTATCTCGCCTGCAAACGGTTCCAACTGGACTGCCAACCACACAGCCTATTTCACCTATAATGTGACCGATTCATTCCGCATTTCCAACTGCACGCTGCTGATAAACGGGACAGCCAATTCCACCAGCACCAGCATTGCAAACGCCACAGCCATCACATTCAACTCCACACTCAGGGATGGCGCATACAACTGGAGCGTGCAGTGCCTGGATACCGCAAGCAATTCAGGCACGTCCCCCACATATATGATAACCGTCAATTCAGGCCCGGCAGTCACCCTCAACAGCCCGGCCGGCTACCTTAATTCCTCGAACACCACAATCAATTTCAACTGTTCCGCCTTCGACACACTGGGCATGGCGAACATAACCCTCTACCACAACATGACAGGCACATATTCTGCGAACAGCACCACGAACATCACAGGCACAGACAACAGCAGCATGTGGAGCATTTCAGGGATACCTGAAGGATATTATATCTGGAGCTGTGTTCCGTCCAATAGCGAGGGTGAAGGCAATTTCTCTCTTCCCAACAGGACCCTGACAATCGACAGGACAGCCCCGCTTTCTATCCAGAACCTGAGCCTGCAGAATACAGGATGGTACTGGATAAGCATAAACTGGACCCTCCCGGCTGGGGCTGGCATAGCAAATGTCTATGTCTACCTTAACGGGACATCGCAGGCCAACGTTTCGGCATCGGCAGGCCAATACAATCTGACATGGCTTAACGGCAGCACGGCATACCTCATCACCACTTACACCGTCGACTATGCCGGGAATGTGAACTGGACAGGCATTAACATAACCAATGCCACAGACGCCATGCCTCCGTATCAGGTGACCATAAGCGCCCCCACATCAGGCACCTCATGGACCTCAGGAACCGACAACACAATCATATGGACGGCAAGCGGGAATATAACAAAGTTCCATCTGGCCTACAACACTTCAGGCGCCGCATGCCCCTCAGCGGGTGATACCGTATGCGCCTCAGGCTGGAGCTGCATACAGGCCAATGTGACATCAACTTCCTACACATGGAGCGTGCCAAGCTTTATCGATTCCA
>CAYJTA010000030.1:0-9783 GCA_964372825.1 uncultured archaeon
TCGCTACTTCGTTATATAGGATGAAATGGGGGTTCTTTAGTGGTTTCAGATTAAATCAATGACTTCTCGAAAAACATATCCCATAACTATTAGAGGTAAAATATTGATTTGTTCTGGGACTTGGGTTTGTATTCGCAATAGCTGAGTAACTAAAATTCTAGTAAAAACGAATGCTGTGAAAGGTGTGATTAATAAGGAAAAGACATCTTCTGCAAGCGTGTTGAATTTTTTGAAGTCCAATATGGTTCCAAAAACTCTTGCCAAGCTAACTAAGAGGAACAGCACTATGAGGGCTAGATAGTAGGAGAAATTTGCAGGCTCTATGTATTCTTTGACTGTAAAAAAGACTGCTGCTAAGCCTATCAAACCTTGAAAAAATGCATTATTGATTTCAGATTCCTTATTTCCGTTCAAGTGTTACCCACCCGAAAACTAATAGAAGAAGGGTAACAAACCATCCTAGTGCAAGAAGATTAGACATTAGCAATTGAAGTGGTTTTATTATATAATCTTCTGGTGTTAAAGAGGGGTTGGGGATAAAAATGAGGGCTGTGGTAACAAGATAAACGATAATGGCAATTAGACTTTTAACAAATACTGTTTCGAAATCTGGTCCGGTCTTCTTCCCCATTATATCATATTTTTGTCTAAACTCGCTTCGCTTTTATCCTTTTGATGGTTTACTTTATTGTTTTTATAAGAAATTCATATCCAGCAGACTTTACAGCCCACTTTCTTGGCCACTATATAGGCTGCGGCAAGGAGCAAAATGAGGCTGATAATCACCAGTCCGCTGCCTGGCGATTGAGTGAGATATATCTGCAGGATAGTGGCCGCTGCCACCACAAGGATAACAAGCGGGATATAGAGGCAGACCCACCTTATATGGCCTCCTGATTCCCTCTTTTTTGGCCTTTTGGCAGGCATTATTGAGTATTAGGGACGTGGGTGGTAAAAAGCGTGAATCCTATTCTGTTATAGTGATTTTGTTTATCACAACAGGCACATCAGGCCTGTCCATAGCGCCTGTCTTTACCTTTCCGATTGCCCTCACCACTTCCATGCCCTCTGTCACCCTGCCGAAGATGGCATGCCTGCCGTCGAGCCATGGTGTGGGGGCCAAGGTGATGAAGAACTGGCTTCCGCCTGTGTTGGGGCCTGCATTGGCCATAGAAAATATGCCCTCAGAATCGTGCTTGAGGCCTTCCCCGAACTCGTCCTTTATAGTATAGCCCGGCCCTCCTGTCCCGTCGCCTTTAGGGTCCCCTCCCTGTATCATGAAGCCGTCTATCACCCTGTGGAACTTCAGGCCATTATAGAAGCCTTTTCTGGTGAGGTTGATGAAGTTGCCTGCTGTGAGTGGCGCCTTGTCCGCAAAAAGCTCGGCCTTGAAGGTGCCCATGCTCGTGTCGAAGACTGCTGTTGGGTTCCCTTTTGGCTCTGTCACGGTTTCACTTTTTATCTTGATTTCCGCCTGCTGCTGAGGCTGGCCTATGCAGCCTGCCACCAGTACAATCAGTGCCAGAGCAAGCAGATGTTTCATATGGATAATGGGAACTGATGTTATTATAGTTTTCGTGCAGGCTGGCAATAGGAACAGATTGTTATATTTCTGGCATTATAGACTCTCTCAGCGGAAATACAGCATCACAAAGATTGTGAGAGACAGGACTATAACAAAGAATATCGACATTGTTTGTCTGTCAAATGCCCTTTCGAACATATAATGGACAACGAAAAGCAGGGTGAAGCCGGTCAGGGCTGTGGAAAGGAAGAAGAGCTTGAGCAGGCCGAGGGAAACGAGCCACGAGGAGATTGGTTCGCCGAGCAGGAAATCGTAAAGGGGTATCGACAGCAGATAAATAATGATGGCGGCTGTTGCCACTGACCATATGCTTGTGAAGGATTTCAGGGCGGGGATTTTTTCGATTCGTGAGAATCTGAACCTGAACCTTGCCCCTGACCTCCTTATGAAAAGCAGGAACAACAGTTCGGGCAGGATGACTCTCATCATCTCATGCGCATATAGGGCTGCAAGCTCGGCAACCATAGGGACAGAGAGTCTTTGGATTGCCGGAATAAATGCCTAAGAGCATCCCGTCGTCGTCCCGCAGTCCTGGCAGACCGTGCAGCTGCCGTTCCTTATCACCCTCATGGAGCTGCATGAGCCGCACTGGTCACCTGTGTAGCCCATGTTCTTGGCCTTCTCCATGGCGTCTGCCTTTGCCGCCTGGGGGTCAAACATAGCGGGCTGCTTTGGAAGGGCCTCTTTTATTGTCGTCTGCTCTGTCGGGATATTCTTCCCTTCGATATCAATGAATTTCTGGACCATCTCCTGGCCTGTCTTTATATGGACCAGATCATCTCTCCCCAGATACTCGTAACCGAGGACCCTGAAGACATAATCCAAGATGGATGTGGACATCTTGATGTTGGGGTGGTGTGTGACAACTCCTGATGGCTCGAACCTCGTGAATGTGAAGCTCTCCACGAATTCCTCAAGAGGGACGCCGTACTGGAGGGCCTTGGAAATTGCTATGGCGAAACAGTTCAGCAGGCTCCTGTAGGCTGCGCCTTCCTTGTACATATCTACGAATATCTCGCCAAGCCTGCCGTCAGGGTATTCGCCTGTCCTGATGAAGATCTTGTGGCCTCCGACTGTAGCCTCCTGGACGAAGCCTGTCCTTTTTGCGGGCAGCTTTTCTCTGGTCAGTTTCTGCAGCAGCCTTTGCTCTACAACCTCGTGCACCTCTTTCGGCCCGACAGTCTCGTCTATCTCATCCTCCTTCAGGCTGGTGAGGCCCATCTCGTCAGCTTCCTCAGATATGCTGTTGAGGGGCTGGCTGAGCTTGCTGCCATCCCTATAGAGGGCTACTGCCTTGAGCATGCCCTTCCATGAGTCCCTATATGCCTGCTTTATGTCGTCTACTGTCGCATCATTGGGCATGTTTATGGTCTTGCTGATGGCTCCTGAGATGAAAGGCTGGACGGCTGACATCATCTTTATGTGGCCACCCCAGTGTATGAACCTTGTTCCGTACTTGCCGCACTTGCTGGCGCAGTCAAAAATCGGATAGTGCTCCACCCTCAGGTGGGGGGCCCCTTCTATCGTCATCGTGCCGCAGACATAGTCATTTGCTTCCTGTACCTGCTGCTTTGTGAAGCCTAATTCTGACAATATGTCGAGATCAGGGGATGAGGTTCTTTCTTTTGAAAGGCCTGCTTTCTCGAGAATTTTTTCCCCCACTGTGTACTTTGTAAATGCGAATCTGATGTCAAAGGCTGTCCGAAGGCCTTTTTCGATATTTGCAAGCGTCTCTTCGTCAAAGCCTTTCTGCCTGAGAGAAGGAGGGTTTATGTGGGGGCAGCCTTCGAGGGTTGCATGGCCCCTGCAGTACAGCTCTATGTCCCTGATCTCCTTTTCTGAGTAGCCGAGCCTCCTCAAGGCCAGCGGCAAGGCCTCATTGACGATCCTGAAATAGCCCCCTCCTGCAAGCTTCTTGAACTTGACGATGGCAAAGTCAGGCTCTATTCCGGTGGTGTCGCAGTCCATCACAAGACCTATGGTGCCTGTAGGTGCGATGCATACTGCCTGAGCATTCCTGTATCCGTATTTTTCCCCATGTGACAGGGCCCTGTCCCAGCACTCCCTTGCTGCGGCAAGAAGGTAGTCGGGGCAGAAATTGGCATCTATTCCTGTGGGCTTCACCTCCAGCCCTTCATATCCGTTATCACTTTTGTCACCTGTATTATATGCAGCATTCCTGTGGTTCCTTATCACCCTCAGCATGGCCTCCCTGTTCTTCTCGAATGCAGGGAACGGGGCCAGGCATCTGGCCATCTCGGCTGAAGTGGCATAGCTTTCGCCGCATACAATTGCCGTGATTGCACCTGTTATTGCCCTCGCACTCTCGCTGTCGTAAGGTATGCCAAGGATCATCAGCAGGCTTCCGAGGTTGGCGTATCCTAGTCCAAGCGTCCTGAACTCATAGCTCTTCCTTGCCAGCTCCCTGCTGGGGAACTGGGCCATTAATACAGAAATCTCCAGTGTTATTGTCCAGAGCCTTGCGGCATGCCTGAGCCCGTTTACATCTATGATGCCTGTATTGCTGTCAAGGAACCTGACAAGGTTAAGGCTTGCAAGATTGCATGCGGTGTCATCTAGGAAAAGGTACTCAGAACATGGATTGGATGCATTTATCCTGCCGTCAGCCGGGCATGTGTGCCATTCCTGGATTGTCGTGTCGAACTGCACGCCTGGATCCGCACATGACCATGCGGCATACGCTATCTTGTCCCACAGCTCTGCGGCCTTGATTGTCCTTGATATTGTGCCGTCTGTCCTCTTCAGGAGATTCCATTCATCGTCTTTCTCCACAGACCTCATGAAGCTGTTAGTTATCCGTATGCTGTTGTTGCTGTTCTGCCCTGAAACAGTGATATAGGCCTCGGATTCATAATGGGTGTCGAATGCAGGGAAATCTATTGTGGTTTTGCCCTGCCTGGCAAGCTGGAGAACCCTGTATATGTAATTTATCGGGACGCTGTCATACAGGGCCCTGGCGATTGCCTTCCTGAGCCTGTGGCTCTTCCTTGCATCGACTGTCTTTTCGGAAGAGGCTGCTGAAAGGATTTCCCTGAGGTGCATGCCGCACATCCTGCTGCCTGTCACCATGCTGGCCACCTTCTGCTCCTCCCTCACCTTCCATGTTATGAACTCCTCTATGTCAGGATGGTCTATGTCCAGTATGACCATTTTTGCGGCTCTGCGGGTAGTTCCGCCGCTCTTTATGGCTCCTGCTGCACGGTCAAATATCTTCAGGAAGGACATGACGCCGCTGGAAACCCCTCCGCCCGAAAGGGGCTCGCCTACAGCCCGCAGGGAGCTGAAATTCGTGCCCGTTCCCGAGCCGTATTTGAATACCCTTGCCTCCCTTGTGATAAGGTCGAATATGCCGCTCTCATTGACAAGGTCGTCCTTTATAGACTGGATGAAGCAATTGTGGATAACTATCCCATTAGCCAGAAACATGCCGCTCTGTGTTTGAATATCATAGACGTCCTTCTCTCCAATTTCTTTGATTGCTGTCACTATTTCCTCACGGATTACAGGAACGGTCTTCGAATTTGTAACGATTTTGTTAAGCTTGGAAAGCTTATGGGCCTTGGAGCTTGAGACAAAGCCTATAAGCTGCTGGTAGGCCTGCCTAGAGCTCCCATAAGAGATTACAAGATAATTGACATCGGCCCTGTTTGCTCTTTGTTCTCTCTCTACCGAGATTCTGGAGTAAATGCCGAGGGAATTTAATAGCTGAAGTACACCGAAAGCCAATTTGGGCGATGTTGTTGCCAGCGTCACATTGCCTGAATTGCCTTTCCTTATGCGTACACAGCCGTCAGCCTGGAAAAGAGCCTTGAGGAATTCCCTAATAGCTTCTTGGGATGCATGGAGGATGGCAGACGGTATGCCAACTTCTCTGGTTCTCTTAAATAGCTCATACTTTTCTACGAAAGATTCAATTCTCTTGCCTGCAAGATGAATGCGCCTGCCCTCCAATTCAGGGTTATCAGTTTCGAAAGAGGTGGCCCAATAGCTAACATACTCTCCAAAGACTGTTTTTATGTCCCTGAGAACAGAATCGTACTCCTCCTTGTTAATGGAGATTATTTCCAGCCTCAAGACATCCAAGTAAATACCTACTGACCCGTCCCCTATAATCCATCCGGCAAGCCTGGCTTCAGCTAGCTCATTTTCTCTTGTCTCATTAGTAAACGCTGTGTTCCTGACAATCTGCTGGAGCCTCATTCCTGGCCTTATGTCTCTGACAGGCGACCATCTATAAATTCCTCCATCCTTTCTCCTGCTTTCTGCTGTCCAGACAACATGATCCTCTGTAAGATCAATATAATTTCCATTTTTCAGAAGAATCCTATATACCTTCCTTTTTCCATTGTATTTGGTTGCAATGATGGGTACAAAACTGTTTCCATCAAAAACATTCAGTCCTATCAGGTCGTTCTCTACAACTTCTCCGATGAACTTCAGGCCCTTTTCAGTATACAGGATAGTATGGTAGTCGGCACACGCATGGGCCTGTGGATGAGAGTATGCGTCAGCAGAGGCTGTCAGCTGCTGGGTTTCGGGGTCAACATACCAGTGGCCCTGGGCAGGGCCTGTTATGCCATAGGAATTGTAGAGGCCTGTGTTGAACCACTGGGGGCTGTTCGGGGCTCCAAGCTGCCTGACAAGCATGTATTTCATCTCGTCCTCATATGCCTGTGCGTCTTCCTCTGTGGCAAAATAGCTGTGTGTTTCGCCCCACCATCTCCAGCATTTTGCAAGCCTGCTTACCACCTGCCTCACGCTCGTCTCTGAGCCGAGGATCTGCTTGCCGTCCTTGCCTATTATGGGCTTGCCCTGTTCGTCGAACAAAGGTACTCCTGCCTTCCTTAAGTACTTCTGGGAAATGATATCAGTAGCCACCTGGCTCCAAGAAACAGGGATTTCGATGTCGTGCATCTCGAAGACTATGCTGCCGTCAGGGTTCCTTATGACAGAAGACCTCTTCTCGTATGCCATTTCGTCCAGAGGGTCTTTCCCTTCCTTGGTGAACTGGCGTGTTATCTGCAGGCCTCTCTTCTCTACCTTTTTCTGCTTTACACCATCCATAACAAAATTCAGATGCTGCTGATGAGCTCTCGCAGGTCAGACAAACTGGCAGCCCTTCCTAATTCCTTCCTCTCCTTGTCGAAGAATATGACTGTCGGCAGGTTCCTCACCTCATACCTGACCGCTATCTCACCGATGGTGTCGTCCATGATATTAAGCACCTTACCCCTGATGGGCGTTCTGTATAGGGCTTCCTTCATGGGCCTGCAGGAGGGGCAGAAATCGGATACAAAGGCTAGGAATGTCTTTTCCTCTCCGTCTCCCACCGATATCTTGTGTATGGCGTTTTCCATCTTCCTAACCCTAAAGCTCTCAAAATGACAGATACAAGATGTTGTGGTCCAAAACTATAGACCACAACTTTTAGTGTATTAAACTATTGACCATGACTATTTATAAGGTTTTTGTATTTCCAGTATATATTTTTGGAAATGATTTTCTTATCGAGAGTTTTTCGGGCAAAAACAGTGTTATAATTTTATATTTGCCCAAAATTTTCAACCCAAATATAAGAGTGTTTTCTTGTACTAATAAATCTTTGGACAGCAGAAGGCCGTTATGCCGGAATTGGCACAATAGCTATTGAGGCTCTCCGACTCTAATCTCAACTTTGGCCACATTGTTCTCTTCACTCTTTTCAAGATACTGGTCAGCTGCATCTGCCCTGACCTCAATAATATGCGTGCCGGCGGGGAGCCCTTGCATAATCGATTTCTTGACAGTGAAGCTTATTGAACTGCTCCTCATGGACATTAGAGATGCTACACTTCTTGTGCCCACCCTTTTGCCGTCAATTGAAAGGCTTGCGGATGTTCTGCCTGTCATGGTTGAGCCATTGTTTGTTATGGCAGCATTAACCACAAGCATCCTGTTCTGCCCTATAAGCTGCTCTGTGTTAGGGGATAGTATCTTTGCAATAATGTCAGGCCTGCTAGTCTCATGAAGGCAGACAGGCTTGCATGCCGGTTGTGGGGGGGTTTTCACGAACTGCGGCTTCCTTACAATAGTCTTGCCGTCCTTACTGTAGCCTGTTACCCTTACTGAATAATTCGTATTGCCTCTGAGGCCGTAAATGACAAATGAGCCTGAGCTGCCGTCAGCAACTGCTGCAGACTGGAAACTGCTATGGTTTTCCCCATCGCTGATATCTATCCCTTGGAAATCCTCGCCTCCGCTCCATCTCACTCTGATGACATTCCAGTCAAGGGGATGGACATTGAATGTAAGGCTTGATCCAAGAGGACATATCTTGTTGGGCCTGCAGTCAGAACTTCCTATACAGAATGCATCAGGTATGGAGCCTTCACCATGGCCGTATAGCACCCAGAAGTGGCCGCTCCACTTCCCTTGCTTGCTGAAGAGATCGAGATTGGGCCGCCAGTCTATTGTGTAATTGCCTGTCTTTGTAGCTGTTATTGATACAATCTGGTTTGTTGTGGAATCTCCTCCATAGACCATCACATTGTCAGGATCATGCATTTGCATAAAAGTAACCCACCACAGGCTGCCGCCCCAGTGGTGGCCCCAGAACCATAGCGTATCTCCTGTTCTCAGGAAAACCTTTTTCCTTATGAATGAATTCGAGGAGCCGTCAGAATCGAAATCCACTTCCCCTGTGCTGAACCTCAGCGCGCTTATGTGGCCAGAAACATCGCAGTCCCAGACGGAAAAGGGGCTGTTTGTATAGGCTGGCCCGCTTGTGGCGTCACTCCAGAACTCCCAGGAATCCAGGCCTTCCTGCAGCATGTTGCTCCATTCTATTGGGTTGAAAACATGTTCTGCGGAGGCTACGCCAATAAATACCACAGCAAAGGCCAAAGCAGTCAGTAATTTTTTCATAATCTGTGTAGAGGTGGGTCTGGAGTGCCAGTGAAGTGTTGGAGTTGAATTATTTAAAGATGGTGAAGTTCTTGTCCTCTTTTTGGACATGGAAAGACTTTGTGACCTACCATATATGCTAGCAATTTTAGTGTCTGAAGATATCGATTTCCAGAAATAAATGCGGAGACTTTAATGATTTCGGATTAATAAAATGGAGATGATTATTAGTGGTATATGAAAGATGCGAAACAGAGGGTGGAGGCAGAAGCGGAAAAAACACTCCAAAAAATATCCTTTTTTAAGGGGAAACGGATATCAGAATTCCTTTCATGGACAGATAAAACGGAGTTTGGAGACCTTGCATGCAGCATATGCTTCTCCCTTTCTAAGGAGCTGAAGACATCCCCAGTCCAGATTGCAGAGGAGGCTGTGAAAAGCATAAAGCTGCCCAAAAAATCCTTCTTTTCAAAGGTTGAGTCAAAAGCAGGGTACATAAACTTCTTTCTTGATTTTCCTGCTGCTGCGGAATCTGTTCTGGGAGAAATCGAAGAGAACGGCAGGGAATACGGAAGCGCAAATGCGGGAAAGGGCAAAAATGCGATGGTGGAGTTCAGCCAGCCCAACCCTGTCCACCCCATGCACATAGGCCACGCAAGAACCACATTCATCGGCGACAGCCTTTCGAACATACTGGCCTTTGCCGGCTACAAGGTGGTGAGGGCAAACCTGATGAATGATGTGGGTTTGCAGGTTGCAAAGCTTGTTGCGGCATATGAGGAGTGGGGGGGAGGGAAGAATCCTGAAGGGAAGCCTGATATCTGGCTGTGGGATTATTATGTGAGGTTCCATGAAGAAGAAAAAAGCAATCCTGAACTGGAGGAAAAAGCCAGAAAGCTTCTTCTGAAGTTTGAGGCTGAAGGGGATAAAAAAGTTGTGGCTTTATGGAAAAAAGTTGTGGGGTGGTGTGTGAATGGTTTTGAAGAGACGTATAAAAATATCAGAGTATCTTTTGATGTCTGGTTTTATGAGAGCGATTTCAGGGAGAAGGGGAAAGGAATTGTGAAAAAGGCCGTTAAGAAAGGGATAGCGAAGGAAGATGATGGTGCCATTGTAGTCGATTTCGAGAAATATGGCCTGGGGAAATTCGTGATACTGCGGTCAGATGGGACGGGCCTCTATTTCACGAGCGACCTTCCCTTGACCATCCGCAAATTCGAGAAATACGGTCTCAGCAAATCGTTCTGGATCGTAAGTTCAGAGCAGAACCTCTATTTCAGACAGTTGTTCAAACT
>CAYJTA010000031.1:0-3643 GCA_964372825.1 uncultured archaeon
GCCTCCCATATGCTTGCCGCTTCTTCTATTTGAGCTTCTGAATCCTGTTATTGCTGCAGAAATGGAAGTGCTGGCAGGGATTAGCGGTATCTATCTTCATGCCTTTCGTACTTCTCGAATTTCGGCACGAAGATCCTGTACTTGTCCTCATCGGCCAGTTCGAGCATAATCCTTTTGACAATCATCTTCTCAGGATCGGGCAGCAAGGACACCCTCTTCTTTAGATCACTAAAATTTTCGAACGGCTTCTCCTTCCTTGCCTCAAGTATGGCCCAGAGATGCTTCTTCCCTATGCCGGGCAGCAGTTCAAGGGTGTGCATCCTTGTGGTGAGCTGTCCTGCCTTGTTGAAGAAGTCAATAAAATACTGCTGCTTCTCCCTTATTATCTTGTCGACTATCTCCTGCAGCTCCTCTTTTGCAGAGGCCGTCAGCTTGTCTGGAGTGATCCTTTCCCTTATGTATTTCACCTTGTCACGCTTCTGGTCGCCGATGTATATCCTCTCCCCTACCCCTGTTCTCTCGTCTTCCCTCAGTATGACCTCCAGCAAAGAGAAATATATCTCCCCTATAACCTGTGCCACAGGCTCGGGCCTCGACATGCCGTAATGCCCATGTTCCAGAAAGTCCAGAACTATGGCCCAGTCATCTTTTTTAATATCTTTCATGCTAACGCCTCAGGCAGGGGGATCCTATATAAAAGCTAATTCCTGTATTAAAATGCTTGCTATGCTATCTTTTTCACTACCTCTAGAATCTTCTTCTTCTCTTCCTCGTTCAGTGTTATTATCTCATTCGAGAAAAGCAGCCTCAGATCATCCTCATTTTCCGGAAGGAAATCAAGAATGGCCACCATATGCTTGTCCTGCAGTTTCTCTATCTCCCTCAGCTGGCCTATCACTTCATCTGCCTCCTTCGGGTTCACCTTGACAAATTTATCGAGAAACTCGAGGGCATTCTTCTGCTCATAGGCAAGCTCCTTCAGCTTGGCCTTCTCCTTCAGTATCTTCTTCGATTCTGACTGGGGGACGAACTTTTCCTCAAGTACTTCCATATTAACTCACCATAATATTGAAAACTTGCTATAAATTGGTTTTGCTATTTGAGATGCCTCAGGTGCTCGGGCCTTGATATGACTGTCTTTTCCTTTCCCTTGTCATGTATGGAGACGATATAGGCCCTGCCCCTTCTGCCTGTCACCTTCCCTGAAAGGCCCATGAACTTCGGGAAAGGCATGCCCTTCTGGCTTGCGGGGTCTATTTTCAGCAGCACCATGTCGCCCACACTGTATTGCCTGACATAGTCCTCGGGCCTGAACTTCTCCCTAGCATTCTTCTTCAGCTTCCTTCTCGTGTCTCTCCTGAATCCCTTGCTGCCTCGCATAGATAACAAATAGATAGCAGGGGTTTAAATAGGGATTTTGGGTGCTGCTAATCTGTAAGCGTTTTAACCATTTCTCTGATTGCTATATATTCGTCAAGACCTGTCGTTGCAACACTGTAGTAAGTTTTATGGTTGTGGCCTTTTATTTCTGACAGATAATCAGTAATGATCAGGGCAGAAATAATTTGTTTTCTCACCTCTGGCCTTACAAATCCCATATCCTGCAAGACTTGGTGGACCTCCGCCGGCTCCAATTTCAAATACAGTGGAGGTAGCCCATGCTTGTCACGGAATTTAGTTAAACGATGGTAAAACTCATAGGTGTCGACATGTGTGGGCATTAAAGTGTCTCTCTCGAATACGGATACAGGCACACCATTCACCAGATGAGATAGAGAATGAAGATTTAAATTGCCGGCGGCAGCTAAATCCATATCCTCACAACATCCACTTCCTTTACTGTGGCCTTGTTCTTGAGGATTTCTGTTATGTTCGGTCTTGTCCTGCCCTCATCCCCATGGACAAGCTCCTTCACATAGAGGCCTGCTTCGCCCTTTATCGTTAATTCAGCTGAATTGCTTCCGGTAATCTTCCATGTGATGGCCTTCACCTTCCGTTTCCTTTCAAGATCCGATCTCCTGTGGAGGACTCTTTTTGGGGTCTGCTGGTCGATGCGCTTTCCTCTGAGCGTCTTGAGCCTGTTCAAATCCTTTTGGGTGATATTTTTTTCGAATTCGACCAAAATCCTATAGCTTTTGTCCGGCTTAGCTTCCTTGATTTCCCTTACCTCATTCTTGTCTGAAAACCTGAGGCCTGAAACCTTAATCTTGCCTATTGAATTTATCTCCTTTTTGACATCCTTCAGGTCAAGATGCCTTCTCCTCGGCTCCTTGATTTCAAAGACAAAGGGCCTCCAGTCAAGGCATCTGACGTCTATGTCCTCCCTCCCCATTCCGTGGAGGGCGTGCTCTTTTCCGTCAAGAGCCCTCATTACCGGGCCGGCAATTATGTCCTCGACTGTCTCAGCATATCTGTCCCATTTTGTCTGCGGTATTCCTCTCACAAGCTTCTTGTATTTCCCGTAGATGAAGACAGAGGTTATCTGGACCGATATTTTCTCCCTCTCGAAATCGAGCAGGATTGTCATGTCAGGCCTTTCCTTGTCAAATTTCTTCCCGGTTTCCTTTTCGAAGAGCTTTCCAAATTCCCTGTTGATCTCTGACTTCAGGCTCTCAGCATGCCTTTTCCCCACGGCATCCCAGAGATGCCTTTCGCTCGTCTCCAGCTCTGCAGAAAGCCTGCTTCCCACAAGGTATGTCCCGTATTCCATTCCCCTCAGCTTGCTAACTGCCTTTTCCATGTAGCTGCCGAATGAAGAAAACACGTCATAGCAGATGCAGCATGCTGCCTGGCTTGTTTTTTGTTTTTTCCTTAAAGCTGTTCCATGGAAATTATTGAGGTCTATATCAAAAGGCTTGATTTCATATTCCATGGCAATAAGGAGCCTTATGGCCTTGCCTCTTTCCTCATTGGTAAGTCCTGTAAGGAGCATTGCAAACTGCCTTCCCAAACACCTGTCGCAGGCATAACCGATTCTCAGTATCTTCCTTGCTTTGGCGGAAATGCTCATAATACTATTATAGGGACGTGTATAAATTGAGAAAGAGCTACTCGATTATGACAGGATGCTTGATGATTTCCTGGGCCTTTGTGTCCTCAATGGCCGTGAAAAGGCTGTCCACCCTCTCGTCTATGGGCCTGATCCTGTCCTCCATGCCTTTGATCTCGTCTCTCAGCCTGTCCTCCAGCATCTTCACCTCTTTAAGGAACAGGGCCTGCATCTCCTCTGTGGTTGCACTTGAGATCGGTAGCTGTGAAAGCCTCTTTTCAATATAGGCCGTTATATCGGTTTTCATCTGCTCTGCAAGCGCTTTCTGCTGCTGGGCTGTGATGGTGTCCTTAAGCCTCTCAGTTATAATATTCTCGGCATGGCCTTCAGCGGCCTTCAGCTGCTGGTCTGTGTAGGATTTCGCTTCGCTCTTTATCCGCTGCCCCATCTCTGCATAGGCTTTCCTTGATGGCTGTATCTGCCTGAGCCTCTCCTGCATCAGCCTGTCGATATCAGCGCGCATCTTCTGCAGATCTTCCGTGTGCTTTGCCAGGTCTTCATTGAACATGCCTCCTATCCCGGCCCTAAGATCTGCAAGATGCTGGTCTGTGTAGGATTTTAGTTCGTTTACTGCCTGCTGGAAAGAAGCCATTG
>CAYJTA010000031.1:3743-9773 GCA_964372825.1 uncultured archaeon
TAATATTCTCGGCATGGCCTTCAGCGGCCTTCAGCTGCTGGTCTGTGTAGGATTTAAGGGAGTTCTGCATGGCATCATGGCCTGCCAGTCTTTCTGCAATCAATTTCTCAATGTCGCTTCTGAAAGCGGCTAATTGCTTGTCGGTGTAGGATTTTAAAGAATTCTGGAGATTGCCTTGCCCTGCCAGCTTGTCATTGATCATCTTTTCATTGTCCTGTCTCAGGGCAGCTAACTGATCTGTGTAGTACTTGAGTGTCTGCTGCATGCCTTTCTGGGCCGCAAGCTTCTCATTAACGATCTTCTCCATGTCAGCCCGCAGGGCTGCTATCTGCTGGTCTTCATATGATTTGGAGAAATTCTGCAGCCTGCTTGCCTGGCCGGCAAGCCTATCATCGACCAGTTTTTCTGTCTCTTTCAGGAGCGTGGCAAGATGCTGATCCGTATATGACTTGGCAAGATTCTGCTGCAGGCTTGCCTGACCAATAAGTTTGTCGCTGACCATTTTTTCCAATTCTTTTCTGAAAGCAGCGAACTGCTGGTCTGTGTATGCTGTCATCTCTCTCTTCAACTGCTGGCTTGCAGCCTGTGACTGCTGGATCTGCCTCAGCCTTTCATCCACATGCTCAATAATCTCTGCCTTTGCTGCCTGCAGCTGGGTATCTATGCTTTCGTCAATGAGGCTCTTTATTCCTTCCCTGAGAGAAACAACCGGCCTCTCTTTGCTGAACATCATTTAATTGTTGTCCGTATTATATTTATATGCGCAGCCATGTGAACTGGGCGCATGCAATCAGGAAACAGGGCCTTCATTCCGGTACTCTTCGCTTATTCCGGCGGCTTTGCCTCTCAGGAAAATATCGGCAAGCCTCTCTGCTGTCATTAAGATATCCTCCTCATCCCTTGCCTGCCTTATGACGACCTTTCCCGAGTCGAAGACCATTATTATCTTCTCCCCTTCCTGCACCCTTGCTATGCCTATTTCAGGCGAACAGCCGACAGCAGTGAAATGCGAGGAGAGGATGCCGCACATGCTGCAGGGATCCATCTTTCCTGTGTTGAGCATTATCTCCGCCATTCTCTTCTGCCTGTCCGTCATGCAGGGCCTTATGTACCTCAGCCTGAATCTGGAAGGCCTTATGACGGTGACAGTTTCTCCCTTGGTTGCAGGAGGTTCCATAAGTTATTACAATAAACGGGCATATTATAAATATGGAAAAAAGGTTTGTCATCATTCTGTTTTTTCTAGTGATCGGTATCCTGTTTTTGGGCTATGTTGAAAATGCAAAAAAGGTGTATACTGTTGCAGAAATTTTAGGGTCTTTGAAGGAAGGCCAGAAGGCAGAAGTCTATGGAACAGCAAAGCCGTACAAATTGAAGTGCACGCAGATGGCCTGCCCTGCAGACAACCCGTGCTGCAATTCATGCGGCGGCCAGCTGTCCTTAGCTGATGGCAAATCAAGCATCAGGATAAGCGGGCTTCTGGAAAGCAAAGCTCCTGCCTGCAGGGGGGATGAATGCATGCAGGAATGCTGGCCTCTGGAAAATGGAAAGGAATATGTTGTTTCCGGCATCTTCGAGATCGTTGACGGGGAGCCTGCAATAATGATAGAGAGTTTCAGGAGGAAGGTTGTATGAAGGTGGTGTTGTTCTTTTTGATAGCAGCAGCAGTGCTTCTGGCTATGCAGCCGGTTTCTTCTGCATACATGCATGAAAAGCCTCATGCCCAAAAAATAATCCTGAAGAACAGGGAAATACGCGCAGAGGCTGCTTTTGGATACTATTCGATTTCCCAGTATTCCGCTGCCAAGAAAATAGGCGGACATTATATAGTGGCATTGGATCATATGCCTTCATCTGAGAAGAGAGCAGAATTGGAAAGAAATGGCATGAGATTCCTTGAATACATACCTGAGAACTCATGGATAGTTTCAGGTGACAGGGAAGATATGCTGGAGCTGGAGGGAGTGGAGTATGTAGGTCCGCTCTTGCCTGAGGACAAGATAGCAAAGAATATAAGAGGGAAGAAGGTATCTGTGACGTTCTTTGAGGATGCAGATGGGAAAACGCAGAAAAGTTTGATGGAAAAATATGGGAAAAATGTCTCTTATGATGGCTCTTTCTGGACAGCGATTGTTGATGATGTGAAGGCTCTTGCAAAGGAGGATGCTGTGAAGCACATAGGGCCTGCCTCTCTGCCGCTGAAGGCCCTGAATGACGGCTCAAGATCTGCCTCATGGGTCAACGATGCGCAGGCAGAATACAATGGGACAAACGTGACTGTTGCCGAATGGGACAATGGCTGGGCAGAGGCAAACCATTCAGGTTTGACGGGAAGGGTCATACTTGGGGATAATGCGACGTGCAGCGTTTCCGCAGGCGATTCAGGCACCTGCGGGACCACAAACCATGCGACGCATGTGGCTGGCATAGTAATGGGCAACGGCTCTGACAGCTCAAATATCCTGTACAGGGGCATGGCCCCAAAGGCAAGGCTGGTGAGCTTTGAGTGGCCAGACAGCCTGACAGAGCTGTTCAACGAGACGAACAATTCCATAAGGCTCTATGGCGCCGTTGTCTCGCAGAATTCGTGGGGCTATGATATACAGCAGGTTGGCTGCACTGTTCTTGGCGATTATGACAGCTGGAGCCAGGCTTATGATAATATTACATTGGGATTCAGGCTTGCAGGAAGATTGTCTGTGGTTTTTTCGGCAGGGAACGAAAGGGACAAGGCATACTGCAACCAGAGCACTGTCCAATATTCGACAATATCGCCGCCGGGACAGACGGCAAAGAACTCCATTACTGTGGGGGCAATAAATTCGGACGACCTGAGCATGACTGTATTCAGCAGCTATGGGCCTGCGGATGACGGCAGGCTGAAGCCTGAGATTGTCGCTGCAGGATGCGAAACAGCAGGCGGCATAAGGTCTGCATGGAGCGGCAACGGCTATGCATCAGCATGCGGCACTTCGCAGGCAGCACCGGCAGTCAGCGGCATAATAGCCCTGCTGCATGATGCCTATAACGCGACGCACAACAGGAGCCTCTCTCCGCCCGCTTCAGTCAAGGCACTGCTTGCGCATACGGCAAAGGATCTCAATAACACAGGCCCTGACTATGCCACAGGATATGGGCTTGTGAATGCATCTGAGGCGCTGAGGCTGATTAAGGCAGACACAGGGACGGAAAGGTATATTGCCATTGATAATGTCACTTTGCAAGGCGGATCGGTAGAATACAGAGTGAATGTTCCGAATAATACAGCCTTCCTGAAGATAACGCTTGCATGGGATGACTGGCCAGCAAGCCTCCTTGCCGGCAGGCAGCTCGTAAATGACCTTGATCTTGTGGTTGAGAACAGCACAGGCTCAAGGTTTTATCCGTGGATGTTGAACTCAAGCGCGCCGGGCGCAGCGGCTCAGAGGAGCAGGAAAGATGATACAAACAATATGGAGCAGATGTATGCGGAAAATCCGGGGCAGGGTGTGTGGACGATAAGGGTGAATGCCACTACCCTTCCTTATGCCCAGGGCTTCACATTAATCAGCAGCCACAGCTTTTTTGACCTGCCTAATGTAAGCCTCAATTATCCGGACGACAATGCTGTCATGACAAGCTCCAGCATGAGCGTCAACTGTTCAGCATCGGACAGCAATGGCCTGAAGAACATGACTTTGTACACGAATCGCACAGGCTCATGGCAGCCATATGCGTCATCGAATGCCACAGGCCTTTCCAACAGTTCGGCATGGATTGTTTCAGGCCTCAATGAGAGCCTCTACCTGTGGTCCTGCATGTCATATGACAGCATGAACAATTCGGCCTTTGCACCAGCTAACAGGAGCTTCTTGGTAGATTTTGCCCCAAGATGGAGCATGAATGCAAGCAGCTTGCCCTCCTTTTATGCTCCTTCGTCCATCTCAACTTTCAACGTAACATGGAATGACACATTCGGGATTTCTGTGGTGCTTCTTGAAGGCAACTTTTCAGGGAATGCCTCGAATTATACGATGCAGGCTACAGGAAACAATAGCTATGCGTTGTATATATATCTGCCTGCAGGCGCTCTCTACTGGAGGAGCCATTCTAATGACACGAGAGGGAACTTCAATTCGACGGACATATGGGCGTTCTCTATTCAGAAATCTGCCTCCAACATAACACTTCTTCTGAACTCATCTGACAGCAATTTCACGATTGATGAGGATACAACGGTAAACATAACAGTCAGGATGAACCATGCTGCCGCTGTAGGTGTTTTCTCCAATGGAGCGCAGATGGCCCAGAATACAACGAACTTCACGGAAAATGTCCTTTTCAGCCAGCCTGGGACGTATAATATCACGGCTGCTTATAATGAAAGCCAGAATTATACCTCTGGAACAGCAAGCCACTGGCTCATAGTGAGGGACAGAACAAAACCGGATATCCGGAATTACAGCTCTTTTCCTTTATTCGGAGCTTTCGGAGATTCTGTGAATGTCTCTGCTGATATTGATGACAATGCAAACGTGTCTGTTGCGTGGCTGAATGTTTCGAACAGCACATGGAGCGGCAGGACATTTCTGCAGGCCAATGGGAGCCATTACACGGTTTCATACAATGTATCTGGATTGTCTATAGGCGAATATAATCTATCTGTCTTTGCCAATGATACGGCAAATAATACGGCAAATGTATCAATAGTTTCTTTCAGCCTCAGGCAAATGGCCCAGATGAATTTCAGCGTTTATAATGGTTCTTCCCCTCTCCCTGCTGCCATAAGATTGCTGCATGCCAATACGACAGCAGTGAAGACGTCAGCTGACAATGCCTCCCAGGCCAGTTTTTCTGTGGCTGCAGGCGCGTGGGATCTTCTCTCAATTTCGTCCTTCAATGTGACCTTAAGAGGGGTAAATGTGACTTCCGGCATCAGCGGCAACCTGTCGATTGAGGACAATTTATCTGTAAGCTCTCTCCCTGCTTCTGTCATCTCTTTCCCAAAGACTGTAGCTGTGCGGACATCGCTAACTTTCACGTCGGCAAGCCTTTCCATACCCTATGATGATAGCCTCTTCATCTCGGAAGGCAGGATAGCCGCATATGCCTGCCATGGGTGGACGAACAATACATGCCCTTCAGCATGGACGTCGGCAAGCTGGAGCGCAAACGCAACTGCAAATATTGTCACTGTCAACACCTCTAATTTCTCTGCGTTTTCAATCGCTGAATCATATGCCTGCGGGGATTCTGTGTGCGACTCCTCTTTCGGTGAAAGCTGCAGCTCATGCGCAGGCGATTGCGGGGCATGCCCGTCTGCAAGCACTGGAGGTGGATCAGGAGGCGGGGGAGGAGTAAAGCCTGTGAAAAAGGATATAGCATCTGTGGATATGTCATATCCGAGGGATGTGACAGCCAAGAACGGCACAGCCTCATTCTCTCTTTATATGAGGAACAATGGCACAGTGAACATAAGCGACATATCGATAGAAGCGGGATGCCTGCCTTTATGCAATGCAAGCTATGAGAAACGAATAAGCAGGTTATATGTAAACAGAACAGCCGTGGTTAACTTCTCTTTCAGCTTCCCTGATGCCGGCATTTACAGCGCAAAAATATTTGTCATGCACGGGAATGGGACTGCTTCAGTTAGCCTGGTTCTTAGAAATCCGTGTGAGGAAGGCAGTATGAGATGCTTTGGAAGCACGCTGGAGATATGCGAGAATGCCTCATGGAGGGTGTCAGAAGCTTGTGCCAATGGCTGCCTTGGGACAGGATGCATAGAGGAAGCAGCAGAGGTGTGCGAGCCTAATCAAAGATATTGTGACGGGATGGTTCTTAACGAATGCTCTGCGGATGGGAAGAGTTGGGAGAAGACAGAATGCGAGAATGGGTGCAAAGATGGAGCATGCATCATAGAGCTTAGGAGGGAGTGGCTTGCTGCACTGCTGCCTGCGCTCATCGCTGTGGCTATAGCGATGCTGATTGCAGCTTCTATGTGGAGAAGGTTAAGTATGAAGAAAGTCAAATGATTTAAGATGAGAGCAA
>CAYJTA010000032.1:0-9438 GCA_964372825.1 uncultured archaeon
GTTTCCTGGGTCCCAAGCTCCAGAGGCTTGTATCCTTGGCCGCTGGACGATGGGGCTATGTTTGTGTATGAGGTGCAATACAAAATTTATATGCCTAAAGCCTTTTATAGGCGTCACTCAAGGCATATTCACAGCAGTTTTCTGCTTTATAATGATATGCAACGAAATATGATATTCAAATCGAGGTTAAGCTATGAGACTCCTGCTGATCCACTGCGACTCCATCGAATGGGAGGCCAAGAAGAAGGCCATAAAGGAGCCTGAAGAGACGGAGATGAAGCCCGAAATGGCAGAGGAAGCCCTTGTAATTTTTACTGCTGTGGAAAAAGAAGATGAAAATGGTAAAGAAGCTGTAGTAAAACAAGCTGTAAAGGAAATATTGGAAGTCTTTGATAAGGTAAAAGCAAAAAGAATTGTTGTCTATCCTTATGCTCATTTATCCTCAAACCTTTCTTCACCACATTTTGCGAAAGATATGCTTTTATCAATGGAATCTGAAATCAAAAAGCAGAAAATCGAGGTCAAGCATGCTCCTTTCGGCTGGTACAAGTCCTTCAAGCTGCATGCCAAGGGCCACCCTCTTGCCGAGCTTTCAAAGGAAATAAAGGCCGAAAAGACAGGCAAGGAAAGAGAGATAAATCAGCAGCCTGTCCTCAGAAAGATTCATCTGGATAAAGAAGAGCTTAAGGAGAACGACCACAGGATACTTGGCCAAAAGCTTGACCTCTTCAGCTTCCAGGAGGTGTCGCCAGGCATGGCATTCATCCACCCCAAAGGCAGCATCATCATCAGCCAGCTCCTTGATTTGTGGAGGAAGGAGCATGACAAGAGGGGCTACAAGGAGATATCAACGCCTTTGCTTGCAAACAGAAGCCTGTGGCAGGTGAGCGGCCACCGGGATCATTACAAGGAGAACATGTTTTTCACCACTATAGAGCAGGCCGAATATGTGGTAAAACCCATGAACTGCCCGGGAGCAATACTTGTATACAAAAGCTTGCCGAGGAGCTACAGGGACCTTCCTTTAAGGCTTGCGGAACTGGGAAAGGTGCACAGGAACGAGCTTTCCGGAGTTTTATCAGGCCTTATCAGGTTAAGAGGATTTACACAGGACGATGCCCACATATTTGTTTCCGAGGAGCAGCTTGAGAATGAGATAGAGGAAGTGGTCGGCCTTGTGCAGCATGTCTATTCTATTTTCAACTTCGACTACCATGTCGAGCTATCCACAAGACCCGAGAAAAGGATGGGGGCAGAGGCCCTTTGGGACAAGGCAGAAAAGGCATTAGAGGATGCGCTAAAGAAAAAGAGATTAAAATACAAGGTCAATAAAGGTGACGGAGCTTTTTACGGCCCCAAGATAGATTTCCACATAAAGGATTCCCTAGGAAGGACGTGGCAATGCGCAACCATACAGGCCGACTTCCAGATGCCTGAAAAATTTTCTTTGGCTTATGCAGGCATGGACAACAGACCGAGAAGGCCTGTGATCATCCCCAGGGTTATCTATGGGGCCATAGAAAGGTTCTTCGGCATTCTTATAGAGCATTACAATGGGGCTTTCCCCTTATGGCTCTCCCCTGTCCAGGCAATTGTGATACCGCTTACTGACAGGAACAACAGCTATTCAGAGGATGTCTATGAGAAACTGAAAAAATCAGGAATAAGGATAGAAATTGATAAAGAATCATCAACTGTTGAATATCGCATAAGAAATGCCCAGCTGCAAAAAATCCCTTATACAATAGTAGTCGGGGATAAAGAAGAAAAAGCAAAAGCCATTGCAGTAAGAACTAGAGACGGAAAAGTGAAATACGGCGTTAAACCGGATGATTTCATCAGCCAGCTGGAAGAGGAGATAGAAAGCAGAAGATAAAATTTCATTCGAAATCCATTTTATCTCATTCAACAACCTTCAGCGTCCCCCACTGTCCAAGCTCCCTGTGATTGGGCTTCGAGCAGTAATAGGCGAATTCTCCGGCCTTATCAGCAACAAATTCAACCACGACTTCCTGGTTTAACGGGGTCTCTGCGCGCACATTGAACTCATCAATCACAAAATCATGCACGCCTTTAGTATTTGTGACCTTTATCCTTACCTTATCGCCTTTCTTCACCTGCATCCCCCTCACGGAGAACTGGGGCTTAGGCTTGTCGTCAACCATCTCATAGAAGGATGTCATGGAGAATTCCCTGACCTCTCCTGAAACATCCTTGCCTTGCGCTTCAGGGCTCTTTGCCTGATCGGCGCCACTGGAACTGAAAATGATGTATACGGCTCCAAGAACTACAACCGCAGCAGCTGCAATAGCAATATATTTACTTTCCATATGTATGGATAGTGGCTTTATTTCTATAAATAGAAATCCCGGGCCCTGAAACCACCCAGTTCAAATTCTGCTACCTTATCAGCCTAAACCTCTTCAGCTTCACAATCTTCATCCTGCCAACCTGCCTTCCTGCCACAACCAATGGCTCTATAGACACATCCTCAGCCATATGGGCCTTCAGATAAAGGAAAACTGTAGAGACAGGCATGCTGGCAAGCCTCGCCAGCTCCCTGAGCCACACGCCCTGATGATTGTGCATCAGTATTTTCTGTATCTTCCTAGCCTTTTCCCTGTCCATGCCTTTCTTTCTCGGCATCTTTAGTATTGAACGCATGATCAATATATTTCTGAATTTCCTTACCGTCCTGATCAGAGGCAGACTTCCATGACTTTTGCCTTTTGGACCATCTCAACGTCTTTCGGCCTTATCTTCAGAAGGTGGGTTTTGTCGCCTCCCCCGCACCATACAAACTCATGGAGCAGCACATTCCGGTCAATCACGGCTTCAATATTATTGGCATGGCCTAATGGAGGGACGCCGCCTGCAACATATCCAGTACATTTTTCCACTTCCTCCCCATTGGCCAGCCTTATTTTCGATTTCATCAGACGCTCTAGCCTGCTTTGGTCGACTTTTCTGTCGCCCGGCGCTATCACAAGCAATGGTTTGCCAGTTTTCTTGACTATGAAAACCACAGACTTTGCAATCCTATTCTTTGTTATCCCAAGCCGCGTCTCAGTCTGCTCCACTGTCTGGACACTATTGCTGAATCCAATTATTTCAGCATCAATGCCATGCTTCCTAATGAACACTTCCAGATCTTTATGATCCATATGAATGTATAGATTACCCGCTGCATTTTAAATTGTCTTTGCAAGCGGCATCAACAAAATGCATGCTTTTTACCATAATATCGTGGTATATCGGTTAGGCTAAAAACCGACTGCCGGCAACATAAACTTTATAAATAGGCCTTCCATGAAATTAAACAGGTAGATAAAAATGGCCAAACGAAAGAGAACCGAGAGAAAGTATTACGTCCTTAAGAAGGGCAGCAGGGTCTCTATCTTCACAGGTAGAAGCCCGAGGCAGGCCGCTCTTAAGGCAGCGACAAGGGGCCTATCAGACATCAGACTAAGGGAGAGGGGAAGGAGAAACAAGGATGGAACCTACACAGTCCATATCTTCAAGGGTTCTGTCAGAACAGTCTCTGCCCCTGAGAACAGGCCAGAGTGGCTTCCGGCAAGGGTAAAGAAGCCGGTCGTCCAGAAGGTCGGTGTCGAGAGGATCAGGAGATTATAGGGCCTCTGACTTTGCAGTATATTGTTTTTTCTTTTTCATTTTGGTAAAACCGGAAGAAGCTATTTATTTCTCTTTGCACATTTCGCAGGCCTGCGAGTGTTTCTGCTCCGCAAGCTCCCTGCATTTTTCAACAGGGCCCAGCAGACTTGAGTCCAGATGCCCTGCATAAGCCAATGCCCTCACAGCTTTCGATGGGTATGAGGCGTCAAATACAACAGGAATATCGAGGCTTTTGAATTTCTCATGCACAAACCTGCCAATGAATTCAGGCGACAATCCCATCCTTTCCACTTCAAGCTCGTACTCAGGCCTCCACAGCCCGCCATCAGAAAGAAACAAAGGCATGTCGAGCTCCAGAATAAGGTCGTTACCCATCTCTGCCCTCAGGCGGTAGTTGGCATACTCTGAAAGCGGGACAAGATCGGTCTGCTCCTCATTCCGTGGCCTCTGTCCAACGCTTTTTTGATACTGCTCCCATGCAAACAGCCTGTACTCATGAGGCAAAGACTTGAAATCCGGCTGTATGCGGACCTCCTCTCCTTCATACCGCATGAGATAAGCAATGTCATTGCGTATGTCAAATCCCTTCTCATCCCTTACTGTATGCATTCCGCCTGCTTTCTGCGGAGGCCCTTTGACATCAAAAGTGATCCTGTAGTCCGGTCCCAGCCTTTCTGTTGAAGAGCATTCTACGTCCTGCTCCACTCGCACGCGCGGCATCACATTTGCCCCGATCAGCATCTTTTTCTCGTCCGAAAGGCAGAAGTTATGCTGCCTGAGGAGGCGCCATCTGCCTGCTGTCTGCTGCAGATCTTCATACAATGTCCCATAACTCCCTTTTGACAGTATGTGCCTGCTTTCTATCTCCTGCATCTGATGGATTGAAAACAAGCATTAAATTCATATAAAAACGCTGCCATAGAAGAGGGTGAACAGCAGGGTCAGCAGGAAGACAGGGGCAAACCTGACACCCTCCTTTATCCACACATATTTTTTCGTCTTCCTGAGCCTTGCCAGCTCCCCCTTTGTCATCACCTTCCATTTGCCATCCACAGGCACATCACCTATCCTGAGATCCTTTGAAGGAATCCTCTTTCTGAAGACGTTCTTTTCTATGTACTGGCCATATATCACGAAAACGAGCATGGCCGTTGCAAGGAAGGGGACAGGCAAGAGAAGGTAAGGGATGTTTGCTGCATAGGGGATGAATGTCGAGAGGTAGTAAATGCTTATCGCTGAGAGGCCTGAAAAGAAGATGAAAGCAAAAAATACCATTTTTGCCTGACCTCTCAAATGCGTCGCAAACGAGGGAAATATATTGCCCTTTACGCCTATGGCTATCGAGTAGAGGACAAGATAAAGCAGAGAGACTATGAAGAAATTCATCACGAGAACAAGAGGGAAAGGAAGGCTGCTGGAAAATGCAAAGCCTGCCGGATCCGGAAAAAGGAAGCCCATGGCACCCAGAAGCCATGCGTCGCCATCGCCCCACTGCTTGAGACAGTAGAGCGAAAGTCCGAATGCGAGGAACAATGTTCCTATGGCAAGCGAGTTGTACAGAAGAAGCATGCTGCCTGTCTGGAAGGCAAAAGCGCCTCTTATCGCGACTGCAAGGCCTATCACGGCATAAGGTATCCAGTCAGGGAACTCAGTCGTTTTGAGGTCAAGATAACCGGCAATGCCAAAGCCTGCCATGCCCACCGCGAGAAGGAGCCATTCAATCATGTGCTTTATATTTTGCACAGAATCCAGATTTATTTGTTTCCGACCATTTCTTCGCTTTTTAGGCGGAGAAGCGAATATCTGAATATATGCAATTTTTCGGCAAGAAGGAGCAGCAAAAGCAGCCTGGGCAGCTCTCAAGCCGCGAATACAAGCTCTACTCCCAGAAGAAGGAGGAAGGGCTTTTATTGTACGAAAGGCTGTCCAGAGCAGCAGGCTCTGCACTCAAGGCAACGCCTCCCGGAGGCATGGAGGCAGAACTGAAGAAGGCCATACAGTTCACGGGCCTGAAGGTAACGCCAGGCGACACATTCTCCCTTACACTACTTTCCTTTATCATCATCCTGCTGTTTGCCCTCGCCTCGGCTATCATCGGCCTCATGCCATACCTGGGCGCGCTCCTTCTCGCATCCTTCGGCCTTCTTGTCGCCTATTATTTCTACCGCTACCCTTCCAACCTCATGAAGGAGCAGAGGATACAGGCTTCCTCCCAAGTGATTCTGGCAATCCTATACATGGTAGTCAGCATGCGCATGTCACCCAACCTTGAGCAGGCGATAAGGTTTGCGGCAGCAAATGTTTCAGGGCCATTGGCATGGGACATGAGGAAGCTCGTTTGGGACATAGAGATGCGGCGCTACTATTCTGCATGGCATGCCTTGGACGATTACATAGCAAGGTGGAAGCCTGAGAACGAGGAGTTTGCGGAATCTCTCAGGCTCATCAGGGAGAGCACAAGCCAGCCTCCGGACAGGGCAAGGCAGGTGCTTGACGAATCCCTGAATGTGGTTCTTGACGGCAGCAAGACAAGGATGAAGCACTATGTGCAGGATCTCAGGATGCCTATAATGATGATCCACATGATGGGCATCGTTTTGCCTCTTCTGGGCAGCATAATGGCGCCCATGGTGGCTGTCTTCATGTCTGATGCAGTCGACTGGTGGCATTTTGTCCTCGGCTACAACATCTTCCTGCCTGTCATAATAGTCTGGTTCATCAATGACACGCTGAGGAGAAGGCCTGTAACCCTGACACAGGCATCTCCTGTAGACGAGATGGTGAAAAAGGATCCCAAGATATTGCTGCTATCGCTCTTCATCCTGATAGGATTTCTGGCAATCCCCATATATCATTTCGCCACAAACCCTAAACTCCTTTTCGAGAGCTTCAAGCAGAAGGAGATGAGCCCGTTCAACCTCCTGATGTCCATGCTCATCGTATTCGGCGCAGCAGTGTCCTTAGGATCTTACTGGCTGCTTTCCAACATGAAGAAGGTCAAGCTGCAGGCAGACATCAACATCATGGAAGGCGAATTCGAGCTTGCCCTTTTCCAGCTCGCCAACAGGATAGGGTCAGGCACGCCTACTGAGCTTGCGCTCGAGAAGTCACTGGGAGACGTGAAGGATCTGAAGATAGCAAGCCTTTTCCAGCTCACCCTGAGAAACATGAAGGCCTTGGGCTATACCCTCGAGTCAGCCCTTTTCGACAAGGAATACGGCTCCCTGAAGTTCTACCCATCAAGACTGGTAAGGAACATAATGAGGACTGTTGTCGATACAGCGAGGAAAGGCCTTGCCCAGGCATCAGAGAGCATGTTCATGATATCCAAATACCTGAAGAATGTGAGGGAAACCCAGGAATACATGAGGGAGATTCTGGAAGAAACTGTCAGCAGCATGCGCTTCCAGGCCTATCTTCTTACACCCGTAGTCTCAGGCCTGATAGTCGCAATGGCCCAGATAATAATCATGGTTCTCGGGCAGCTGGGGAGATATATGGACACCTTCCAGGTCACAAGCCAGGCAGCAGGCCTGGGGGGTTTTTCCAGCTTCCAGGAGCTTTTCGGCAGCCCGAAAATATCCCCTGAAATATTCCAGCTAATAATAGGCACATACCTCATCCAGGTTATTATAATCCTGGCATCCTTCATGACGAAGATAAGCTACGGCGATAACAAGCCAATGGAGAGATATCTTGCAGGAAAGATGCTGCTTATCGGCACCCTTTTATACTTCCTTGTAGCTGTGACAGCAAGCTATATCTTCACCGATTTCATCGCTCAGGCTCTTGGCGATTTGAACCCCACTTGAACAGGCAGAATCTGCAGCTATAGTTCACCTGTGCGCAAAGGCTATGGAGACTTTATTTTTTTCAATACCATCAATCCTTCCAAAGCCTATCCTCATCAGATGGACAATTGCTCCGGCAGGAAGCCTTTTCAATTCCTCCTCCCCATAACCTCTATCCATTCCGTCAGGCTTCAGTATTTCCAGCTCCACGAAGGGTCTGGAAACAAACTGTATCTTCTGCATTTCCCTTATTATTTCATCCCCTTCAAAAACAGCCTTTTTGCCTTTCAGCTTTATGTTTCCGTATCCTATGAGCCTTATTTTTTCCCCTTTCAGTTTCTCAAAATCATCCCCTGAAATGTACATCTCTTCGGCATTGATTTTTATTTTCCTTTCCCCCCTTTCCGGAAAATCAGGATGGCATTGAACGGATATTTCTCTTATTTCAGGAGCCTTTCCGACAGCTATTCTTACAGGGTCTATGACAGCCATATATCTGTTCGCAAGAGGATCTATAATCTTCCTGTTTATTCCCTCAAGGTTCTCCCAACTGAGGACGATATCTGTTTTTGTCAGGCCTGTGTTCCTTGCAAGCTCCTCAAATGCCTTCGGCTGGAAGCCCCTCCTTATGAGGGCCCTTATTGTCGGGAGGCTCATGTCATTCCAGTCCGCTATTTTCCCCTCGGCAATGGCCTTCCTCATGTCCCTCTTGTGGAGCTTTCTGCCCTCCAAATGTATCATCCCGAAATTTATGGTCACAGGCATTTCCCATCCGAATGCATCATACACCTTTGCCTGCACCGCAGTGTTGTGCTCATGCTCCTTGGCACGGAAAACATGGGTTATGCCTGCCGCATGGTCCTCCACGGCGCATGCGAAATTGTAGAGGGGCCATGCCCTGTATTTCTGCCTCAGCATGGGATGCTCGGCCTCAACAATCCTCATCAGGGGGGGATCCCTCAATACAGGATTCCTGTCCCTCATGCCTGTCTTCAGCCTCAGAACAGCCCCGCCTTCCCTGTATTTCCCCGAGAGCATGTGTCTCCATCTGACATCATGTTCCTTTTTCCCAAGATTTCTGCATGGGCAGGTCTTTTTCTTCTCCTTCAATTCCCTGAATCCCTCGGCAGGGCAGGTGCACACATAAGCCTTCCCTTCCTCTATGAGCTTCCTTGCAAACCCCAGGTATTCCTCCATGTGGCCGCTTTCTATCACAAATTCATCCCATTCTATCCCTACCGATTTCAGGTCCTGCTGGATGAACTCATAGAACTCCTTTGAGGCTTTTTTCGGGTCCGTGTCCTCAAGCCTCAGCATGAACTTCCCCTTATATTTCCTTGCATAGAGGTAGCTGAGGTATGCGGCCCTGAGTATGTGGGAGATATGTAGGGGGCCTGTGGGAGCTGGAGCAAACCTTGTCCTGACTTTTCCCTGAACCGCACCCGGAAGTTCCGGAAGATCCTGCGCCTTTTCTTTTTTTTCAAATATGCCTTCAGAATTTTTTTTGAGCTCTTCCTTTTGCTTTTCAACAGAAAAAGAATTGATATCATTCACTATCTTCTCAATAACAGGGATTATCTTCCCTATATCTTTCCTTACCTCGGGCCTCTCAGAGACAATCCTGCCTATAACAGCCTTCGGGCTGGCCTTGCCATCATGCTCAGATGCATTCTGCAGGGCAAAGGCCCTTATGAGGCCTTCTATCTCTTTATCCGCCATGACTTATTGATGAACAGATATCTAAAAAGCTTGCAGATGCAGGCCATAGGGATACCGGCAGGCAATTTACGGCATATTCAGTTTCCAGCCGCCTGCTGTGTTCCCTTTTCGCCTTTGTACTCCACATCTACATTAACTTTTTGTTTTGTGCGAGCCGACCTCGATTGGACTTAACGTATGCCGTTAAAAGAAGTTGCGTTAGCAATTTGGACGGAGCGAACTGCAAGTGAGCGAAGTCTTTTAACGGCTGTTATATTCGTCTTTCACAGAAAGACCGAGCCAAAGTGCAACGGTT
>CAYJTA010000033.1:0-8961 GCA_964372825.1 uncultured archaeon
CTTGTGGAAGAGCTGGGCTTCAAGTGCCCTCTAAAATATGTTTTCAAGTTCACATACCATGCGCCTTACAATGATACAGGCGCAGAAAGGGAGATGTGCGCCGTTCTTGTCGGACAGCATGACGGAAAGGTGGTTGCGAACCCGAAGGAAGTGGCCGACTGGAAATATGTGGATGCGAAAGATCTCAAAGATGATATGGAGAGGCATCAGGAAAAGTACACGCCTAGTTAAATAATAGCGAACAACAGGCTCTGGAAGGATCATCCTGATGTGTTCAGCTGATATTTAGTTTGGCTTCTTGATTTCTTCATGTATGATTTTCATTACTGTGCTGCCCGGGGCCTTTCCCTTCACCTCTTTCATCACAAGGCCCATTATGATGTTTGCAGCATTGTGTTTCCCTAGAACATTTTTGTTTTCCCTGACTGCCTTTTCGACTATTTTCCTGATATCAGAATCAGACAATGTTTCTATTGAGGATGCTATCTTTTCGGCAGGCAGGCCTGTCATGGCAAGCTCCCTGAGCATTCTGAGCATTGTTTCTTTTGCCGGCTGCCTGCCTTTCAGGGCAGAGAAAAATTCATTCAGCCTCTCCTCTGTAAGTTTTTCAACAGCTATTTTCTCGGCCTTCAGCTCCTTGAGGTAGCTTGTGAGAATATTGGCTATGATGGCCGGGTCATAGTTTTCTGAAAGCGATTCGAATAAAATTGCTTTATTTTCATTGGCTATTTGTCTCGCTAATTCCAGACTGATTTTATATCTTTCTGATAATTCCTCTGCTGTCGCCTTTTTCATGGTTTTTCCTGCTGTTGCTATCATCCCTTCAGTGATTATCACAGGCACATGGTCTGTCTCGGGATAGAGCCTCGCAGCTCCTGGCAAAGGCCTCAGAAATTCCGTGGAGCCGTCGGGCAAGGCTCTTCTGACATCCTTCTTCACCTTCATGCCTGCCAGAAACAAGGCAAGCTGCCTTTTCACCTCTTCCTCGATTACCTTTGGTATCAGGGAGAGGCTCTGCACGCCCTTTATTTCAGACCTCGCCCCGCCTGTTATGGAAACGTTCAAATCTTGCCTTATGGCCCCAAGGTGGCTGTGGACCTTTCCTGTCAGCTTCAGCAGTTCGCCTGTCTTTTCAGCAGCCTGCCTCGCCTGTCCAGGGGAGTGTATGCCAGCCTCTGTCCCTATCTCGACAAGCGGCATCCCTAGCCTGTCAAGGCTGTATACGTCCTTGTTCCCCAGCCTTGAGACAATCTGGGCAGAATCCTCTTCCAGGCTGACATTGGCTATCCTTACCTTACCGAAATCGGTGTCAACAAAACCCCTCATGCCGACTATCGCAGTCCTCTGGAAGCCTGAGACATTCGAGCCGTCAATGACGAGCTTTCTCATGAAGTGTATCTCATCTGGAATCTCGCAGTTCAAAAGCCTTGCTATCTGAAGCGCAGCATTAAGGGCTGCAGGATTCACATCATGTATTATCTCCTCGTCCATCTCCACAAGGCAGCTCTCTTCAGGATAGGAGATGTATTCGAATGCCTTCCCTTTCTCTGACTCATGGATGGCTGCCGTGTCTATTTCTCCAAGTTCTCCTGCGACTGTCCTAAGGCGCCTCTGGATCCTCAGGAGTTTGTCGCTGTCTTTCTCCTTCACAAGCCTTGAGAGGCAGTTGCAGAAAAGCTTGTTCTCTGTGGAGAGCTGCACATGTATTTCCAGGCCGCATTTCATCCCCAGCTTTTTGTAATCCAGATCTTCCATAGGCATCAGTAAAGGAATGCATCAGGCACAGTCCTTGATGTTATCTCGCCTGCTATATTAGCGGGCATGAGCCTCCTGATTTCATCCATATCTTTTGTTTTTGCGAGCACATACCCCAGCTTCACATATGCCACTTCTGCAAGCATGTCTTCGCCCGGGATGGCCCTGGCATAATGGTAGAGTCTTCTGAGGTTCGTATAGGTGTTCGGATTTATTCTTCCATATATGGTTTGGCTTGTGACAACAACGGGAATTCCATCTTTGACAAGTTTCTTTATAATCTCTATCCAGCTTTTCCTGGAATCGGTCGGTACGTGCCCCAGGCCAAGGCCTTCCACAACAAAGCCCTTGTATCCTTTTTCCTGCAGATATTCGAGAATGGAGGGCTCGCTTCCAGGGTAGGCTTTTACCATTGCAACCTTCTCTTCAAATACAGCATCGGCTTTTATCTTCCCATCCGATCTTTTCCTGTATGATTTGCTGATTATTTCCGTTTTTCCGGAGGGCCATATCCTGGCGAGAGGCAGATCGTTTATCGGCCTGAATGCGTCCCTTCTTACCGTATGCATCTTCCTCACCTTTGTTCCCCTCATCAGCAGGCAGTGATCATCATTAATATTGCCGTGCATGCATACGGCCACTTCTGCTATATCGGATATTGCAGCATATGAAGAGCAGATGAGGTTCATGCCTGCATCGCTTGATGGCCTGTCACTTGATTTCTGGGAGCCCATTATTATCACAGGCCTTGGGAGGTTGGGGAGCATGAAGCTTAGCGCTGCAGCAGTGTAGTGAAGTGTGTCTGTCCCGTGGGTTATTATTACACCTTTGTTGTCTGAATTTAATTCCTTTGATACTAATTTTGCCAAAGCAATCCAGTCAGAGCTGTCCATGTCCTCGCTCATCTTGGTGAAAGGCCTTGCAAAACTCTTGATGTTCACGATGCTGAAAAGCTCAGGCACATTGTGGAGGAATTCTTTCGGATCCATCATCGCAGAAACGCCGCCTGTGCTGTAATCGACTCTGCTTGCCACTGTCCCTCCAGTCGTTATCATGGCTATTGGAGGTTTTTCCGGGTCAAAGGAAACCTTGAGAAGGCTTTTCTTTATCCTCCCTAATTCAAATTTCTCTTCCTCCTTAACAGTCTTTGGCTCCTTGTGGCGGCTCTTTTCTATTGTGTCGTCCTTAACAATCCTGATTCCGATATTGTAGCCATTGTCCAGTTTCAGCACAATGCAATTGCTGTCGCCTATGTCCGGCCGTGGCATGAGCAGGCCTTCATATCCTTTTCCCTTTGCCTTCACAAGGATCCTGTCGCCTATGGAGATTTCTGCCGAATCGAGAAGCTTCTGAATCCCATGGGAGTACATATGCTTTAATTGAGAGCTATGGAATAAATATAATGGAAATGTGTTTGTAGTGTTTTTGTGTTCCATATGGTCAAGATAGATTCCTTTGATTACGGGGAAATAATTGTCGATGGTAAATCGTATTACTCCGATGTCATAATATGGTGGGACGGCTCTGTGGAGCATGTGGCCAAGAAGCACACAGTCACCCCTGACGAGCTTGTGAAGATGCTTTCGGGCAGGGGCAGGGATGCCGAAATAATAGTAATAGGCCGGGGGGAGACAGGCACACTGAGGATAGCGGAGGAGGTCGAGGAGATAGCCGAGAGGAAGAGAATTAAGGTTTATATACACACCACGCCCAAGGCAGTCGAGCTGTTCAATGCGTTTGCCGCAACTGGGAAGAAGGTTGTGGCCTTGCTGCATACGACACTGTGAGGTGATCATATCCTCTCGAGCACTATCATTGTGATGGTCTTTTCTATGCCATCTATGTTCCTTATGTCCTTTGTCACTATATCGCTCAACTTCTGTATGCTTTCCGTCTGTACTTTTACGATAAGATCCTTCTCTCCGGCTATTATGCAGACTTCTTCAACGTTTCCAAGGGACTTCAATCTTCCTGCAAGCTGCTGTTGTGTTGTCTTTTGTTCTTTTAGAATCTCGTAATCGACTGTAATAAGTATGTAGGCTCCAACAGGCCTGCCAAGCCTGTCGTAATTGAGCCTTGTCGTATAGCCTTCTATAATGCCATTTGCTTCCATTTTTTTTATCCTGCTGTGAACTGTTGTTAAAGGTAATGGTAAGCAATAAGCACTATATTCATGCATCAACAGAAAGACCGTATCCAGGTGCCCATGCGGCAAGAGAGGCAGGGCCGTGCTGCTTCCTCCCATGGCTCCTGATGCAGCACTGGCAAAGGCTTCCATTGTGTTGTCAAAAACCAAAGACGCCAGAGAAATAGGATCAGAGATGAACAAAGATTATGCTGGGGAGGTTATGAATTATTAGAAAGGATTAGGCGGCTATATATTCATTCCTTCCATTTCTTATGTATGCCAATAACCGTCCTCAGACTCGGCCACAGGATATTCAGGGACCAGAGGATCACGGCCCACTGCTGCCTTGTGGCAAGGGCCTTTGGAGCCACTGGTTTTGTTTATGCAGGACAGAAGGATGCGAATCTGGAAAAAACTGTCTCATCAACCGCTGAAAGGTGGGGCGGAAAATTTAGAATTGAATATGCAGAGGACTGGAAAAGTGCTCTGAAAAAGTGGAAGGGGAAAATGGTTCATTTGACTGTATACGGAATTCCTATTACGAAAGAAATTGGAACCATAAGAAAACAAAAGAACCTACTCATAATAGTCGGCGGTGAAAAGGTTCCGCCGGATGTTTACCATTTGGCAGACTGGAACATCTCGGTTACCGGCCAGCCGCATTCTGAGGTTGCGGCACTTGCCGTATTCCTGGACAGGTATTTTGAAGGCAGATGGCCAGGAACATTCAAGGGCGCGAAACTGAAGATTGTTCCGCAGAAAAGTGGCAAGAAAGTGGAAAAACTAAAATAGCTGATAGAGAATTGGCTTTTACCTACTTTTTCTCTTTTGTTTTTGGTTTATCCTCTTTTTGAGCAGATTCCTTTCTCTTGCCAGCATCTTCAGGCTTTTTTATTGTGGTTTTCTCTTCATTTAACTTTTCAGCAGGAGCATCAGTGACAGAAGGCTTTGCTTCATCAGGCTTCTCAGCTTCTGCTGTCTTCTTTGCTTCGTTTTCCATATCGGATGCCTTCTCTTCAGTCTTCTCCTTCAGGGCTGGCCTGGCCTTTTCCTCTTCTATGGCCTTTCTGGCCTCCTTCTCAACTTCAGAGACCTTTTTGCCAGTTATTTTCTCCTTCAGCATGGCTGCTGTGGTTTTCTTTTCCACAGGCTTTATTTCTATTTCTTCAGGGAGCATGACCTTTGCCTTTCCGTCCTCTAGCTTTATCTTTACTTTTATCCTGCCAGCAGGCCTCTTCGCTCCCCTCTTCCAGACTTCAGAATTGACCTTTTCAGAAATCTTGACGGCATCGGCATGGGTATGTCTTTTAGCAAAATCCTCTATAATCCTAATAGCCCTGTTGGCCTTCCTTATCCTGCTGTCCAGTACGAAGTGCCTTCTGAGGGGTATCGTGTAAAGCCTCTCTTCGACTTTGGGAGCCTTTGCTTCGGCCATAACTAACAAATTGCTGTATGAGGTTTAAATACACATTCCCAATCTAATATCGTATGCCGTCCTATTATCTGGGAAAACAGGAGACGCAGCTTCCGAAGGCAGAGATAAATCTGCCTTTCAGGTACATAGAAATCGGGACGTCTGCGCTGGATTTCATAAAGCAGAACCGTGTCCCGACCTTCAGCATAACAAGCGGCGGCACAATCCATGGGAATATCGTAGCCATAAATGACAGAATATACTTCAGTTCTTGCGATCACAGGCTGTATGCTTTGAGCGCCGGTGGGAAAGAGCTGTGGAATTTCAAGACAGGGTGGCCTGTAACCGCTTCCCCTGCCGTAAAGGAGAATGCGCTTTACTTCGGCTCTTTTGACGGCAATTTTTATGCTATCACAGGAGAAGGAAAACTGCTATGGAAATTCCCGGCAAACGGCAGGATAGCAAGCGATGCAGCATTGGGCAAGGATTCTGTATACTTCGGCTGTGCAGACAAGAGGCTGTATGCCCTTTCTGAAGAAGGGAAAAAGGAGTGGGCATTCGAAACAAAAGGGAGGATACCAAACAATCCGCTCGTTTATGAGGACAGGATATTCTGCCCCTCTGAGGACGGGAACCTTTATTGCATATCTTCTTCCGGCAGGCATATATGGGGCTTTCTGACAAACGGCACGGTTTCAAGCCCGCAGGCTTTGGGCCAGAAAATATACTTCGGTTCATTTGACAAGAACATGTATTGTGTTGACATCGGTGGGAGGCTCGTTTGGAAATTTGAGCTGAAAGGGGAGATTTTAAGAAGGATGCCGGGCATCTTTGAAGACACAGTATTTGCAGGAGGGAATGACAATAACCTGTATGCTTTATCACCAAACGGCGATCTCCTGTGGAAATTCCCGACGGCAGACTATCTGGTCACGCAGCCGTTTGTTCATAGGGGAATTGTTTATCTTGGCGCTTTCGATGGAAATCTTTATGCCCTCAATATGGATGGCAGCCTCCTTTGGAAGTTCAGCACGAATGCTGCCATAATAAGCAGGCCTGTGGTCTACAAAGACGTATTGTATTTCGGCTGCTGGGACTGCAACCTTTATGTCCTGAATTTGGACGGCAAGCTGCTATGGAAATTCCAGACAAGCGTATCGACGCCAGCAGAATTCGAAGCGCCTGAACAGACAGCAGTCCAGTTCAATGTGCCGTCTTTTGCAGAGGTCATGACAGAAGAAACGAAGATATATGGCCAGACAAGTTCTCAGGATATGGATTTTGATAAAAGTCTTTACGGAAGTAGGGAGATAGGGTATGCAGGATCCAGAAAGGAATATGTTGGAAAAAAGAAGGGGTATAGATAATTATTGAGCATATATTCAAAAATCACAGCCTTAGCTTATCCCTTCTCCAGTTCCTTCCCCTTGATGAGATGCGCCTGCTTCTGGCCCTCTTGAGGCCGAACTTCTTGATATCGGCCCATCTTGGCGCTCTCCTCTCCTTTCTTGCCGCTGCATAGCGCAGCTTCCTTGGAGCTTCCTTGAAACCCATGACAATCCTTATGGCTATTTGTGATTCAATGTATTTATATCCCTCTAAAGCCTGATTTGCCGGAAGGAAAGAACTATATGATGCCAATCAGCCTCTCCTGAACTCTATGTTGATGCTCTTCTCACCCTTTGACAAGGCCCTTAGTATCTCTTTCATCTGGGCATCCTTTATCTGCTCCTTGATCTTGCCTCCCTGAAAAATCTGGAGGAGATAGAGCTCTGCCTGGCCTGATAAAGTCGCATTTACTGCCCTCACTCTTGCAAGCCTCTCATATGCTTCCTTTGAAAGGATCCTTGAAAGTATCTGCTTCTTGGCAGCCTCAATCTGCTTCTCCTGCATCTGGGACTGCATATCGGCGGAGTAGGGCATTTCGGCCATAGCAATAATATGCTGAAATGGTTTTAAAGCTGTTGAACAGCAGTTTGGGGGAAAAGCTCTTTATGATTTTTTCATATAGATGCAAGCAGGTAATGAATCAAGATAGACTGAATCCCCAGAAGCCAATTATGTGCCGAATTCCCAGCTCTCAAGATATTTCTTCTGTTCCTGAGTCAGGCTGTCGATTTTTACTCCATAACTGGCCAGCGCAAGCTCTGCAACATGCCTGTCTATTTCATCTGGCACATCATATACCTTTTTCTCTAGCTTGGCCTTGTTCTGAACAGCAAATTTTACACACAAAGCCTGGTTGCAGAAGGATGTCTGCATTATCTCGCTGGGGTGGCCTTCAGCAGCAGCAAGATTCACAAGCCTGCCTTCTGCAAGAAGATATATGACCTTTCCTGTTTTCAGCCTGTATTCTTCCAGATTTGGCCTGATAGTTCTTTTGCCGGCGCTCAAAGACGAAAGCTCTTCTGTATTGATCTCCACATTGAAATGGCCTGAGTTTGCAATTATAGCCCCTGATTTCATCTTTTCCATGTGGCTGCCTTTAATAACGTCCCTGTTGCCTGTCACCGTTACAAAAATATCTCCTATCCTGCTGGCCTCTTCCATAGTCATCACATTGAATCCGTCATAGAATGCCTGAAGAGCATTTATTGGATTTGTTTCGGTTACTATAACCTTGCAGCCCATGCCTTCAGCCCTTTTGGCCAAGCCTTTGCCGCAATTTCCATAGCCTGCGACTACAAACGTTTTGCCGGCAAGAAGTATGTTTGTGGCCCTGAGGATGCCGTCTATTGTGCTCTGGCCTGTCCCGATTATGTTGTCAAGAAGCATCTTCGTCTTTGCGTTGTTGACAGCTATTATGGGCAGCTTCAGGGCTTTATCCCTTTCCATTGCCTTGAACCTTATCACGCCTGTTGTCGTTTCCTCCAGTCCGCAGATAAGCCCGTCCAATCTGTTCTCCTTTATGGCCGTTGAAATGAGATCAGCGCCATCATCTATAAGGATATTTGGCCCGGTGGCAAGGGCCTGATTTATGCACCAATAGTATTCTTCAGTAGCCACTCCATGCCATGCAAAAACATTTATTCCTTCCTGTGCGAGGAAGGCAGCAATATCATCCTGTGTGCTCAAGGGATTGGAGCCGCATAATGCAACCTCTGCACCGCCGGTAACAAGGGTCTTTGCAAGAACTGCAGTCTCCTTTGTCACATGGAGGCATGCAGCTATCTTTATTCCTTTTAATGGCTTGGCCTTCTCAAAATCCTGCCTCACCTTCATGAGGGCAGGCATGTGCTGCTCGGCAAACTCCGCCTTAAGTCTTCCTGCATCCGCAAGAGACATGTCCCTGACTTTTGGCATAAGTCTAGTAGTTTTTACAATAATTTAAGCTTTTGGTAAAAATTTACATAATATTTCTATTTAGGTATAAAAATAATAGAAATATTATATTATTATGGTCGATAAAAGGGATATTTTGATTCTCAGTGAGCTGAAAAGGGATTCAAGCGCCTCTGTCAGGACTATAGCTGCAAAACTGGGCATGAGGCCGAGCACAGTCCATCAGAGGGTAAGGAGGCTGAAGGCGGAGAGGGTGATAGAAAAGTTTACAGTAAAAGTTTCAGATGCCGCTGTGGGGGAAGAGTTTATAGCATTTATGCTTGTGAAAGTGAGGCCTGGGCAAAAAATAGAAGGCAGTATCCTCGAGAAGTCATGTATAAAA
>CAYJTA010000034.1:0-7484 GCA_964372825.1 uncultured archaeon
TGGGACGCTTGGGCAGTGAGATACAAGATCAGGTAGGTGAATACGCAGGCAGAGCAGTGGTTTTTGGGGGGACCTCTTGGAGGATCGTACGTTCAGCAGGTCGTTTTATCGCTAGACCGATCAATGGAGGTGGAGTAACAGGTCTCCCTGCCACTATTTCTATCCCTTGTTCCTTCTTCTTGTAGCCTGGAGCTTCCGCAGAAGCCGTATATTTGCCTGCGGGCTTGTTCTCGAAAACAGCGCTGCCTCCGCTCGTGTCTTCTGTATCAGACTTTCCTGACGAGTCAGTCAGCTTGACAACGGCATTATAAATAACAGATCCTGTCCTGGCATCTGTCACGGTAATAGTGGCAGAGCCTGATGTGGCGCTTTCCTTTTCCAGCTCTATGTCGAGATAGCTGTTCTTGTCCGCCTCAACCTTGCGTGTCTGCTTGTCGCTCTTCTTGAAGCCTACAGCCTCTGCATAGACATCATAGTCGGCAGGCTGCAGCCTGCTGAACACAGCAGTTCCGCCTGTGGCCGCGATGGATCTGAATGGCTGGCCCGAAGAATAGAGAGTGACAATCGCATTCTTCACAGGTATCTGCGAAGGCTTTTCCGTCACCGTGACTGTCAGGTTTCCTGTGGCAGACCATCCGCCGGGCGGCTGGCCTTCCATTTCCAATGTTTCTTGCTTCTTTTCGCCTGATCTTATCGTGACAATCTTCCTCTCAACATTATAATAGCCGGTTGAAATCTTGTATTCCCCTGCAGTCACCTCTGGGAATATTGCAGATCCGCCGCTTATAGCTTTGCTGTCTGCATTCCTGTCATTTCCATCATACAAATAGACTGTTCCGCTCAGGACCCTCTCCCTTGTTCCTTTGTAGAGTACAGTCACTTCAAGCGACCCCTTCCCTGTCGCCTCCCTCTCTAAACTTATCTTCACAAAGGGAGGCTTGTCAGCCGCAACCTTCGCCTGTTTCGAGCTTTCCTTGTACCCTTCAGCCCTTGCCTTTGCAGTGTAAGTGCCTACAGGCACATCGCTGAATTCAATGGCTCCTGAAGCCCCTGTTCTGCCTGTGCGTATGGTGTTCCCTGAAGAGTCCACCATCTCCACCCTCGCATTATCTATGGGTTTATCATCCGTTGCTGAAACCACTTTTACAGTATATGCTCTTGTCCCGGCTGTCACTTTCTTTATGTTTACAGTCACTGGTTTCTGCTTTCCTGCTTCGGCTGTGAATGTCTGTGAGCCTTCCTCATATCCCTCGGCCCTTGCCTTTGCAGTGTATGAGCCTGCCTCTATGTCCGTGAATTCAGCGATCCCTTTATCCGCATCCTTCCCCTTCACCCTGTTACCTCCAGAATCATATATCTCCACCCTTACGTCCACATCTCTCAGAACCTCTTGTCCTGACATGACTGTGACCCTCACGAGGCCTGTCCCAGACACGCTGGATTCCAGCCTTATGTTCTTGTCCACAGGAGCCCCTGCCTCTATTTTTATTGATATCTTCTTTTCAACATAGCCTTCTGCGCTTGCAGACACCATGTAGTTCCCGAAGGCCACAGAAGTGAAGAAGGCCTCGCCTTTATCTGTTGTGGATGCAGTGTATAGTGGAATACCTGTCCCAGAAGAATCATATATCTCAACCCTTGCATTCCGCAGGCCGCTCTTATCTGGCTTTGTCACAGTGATCTTGACAGAATTTGTTTCTGAGACAACCTTCTCCAGATCAATAGTCATAGGCTTCTGCTTCTTTGCTTCGACTGTCACGGCCTTTGTAGCCGGCTTGAATCCCTCCTTCGTCACAGAGGCCGTATAAGACCCCGGCCTCACCTGAGGGAATACCACAACGCCTGCCTTTGTGTAGCCGCTGAATATCGCTTCTCCAGAAGAATCCAGCAACTCCACCTTGGCGTCGTCCACACTCCTCAGATCTCTATCCCTCACAATCACCTTCACAGATCCGGGGTCTGTTGATTGGGGAGGCGGGGACGGCGATGATGTATTTGCAGGCGGAGGAGACGGCGAGCCTGCGGGCGGCGGGGTTGGCGTTCCGGTTGACGATGCCCTCTTCTCCAGCTCTATCCTTATGTTGTCATCGCCTCCTGTAACAGCAATCAATTCCTTTACAGAAATGTAACCGGCTGCTGAAACAGAGGCCTGATAGCTGGCTTTCCTCAGCCTGAATTCCGCAAACCCGGACCTTGTGTCACCGCTTGTTATCAATGTCCTTCCGCCGGCATTATAAATATAAATCCTGGCATTTTTCAAAGGCTCGTCTGTGGCCTTGTCGACCACCGTTAGTTTTGCCGAACCCTGGGCTACAGGCTGCGATGCAGGGGCCTGGGTGGATGTTGGTGCTGCTGTTCCTGTTGATGTGGGCGTATTTGATGTTTTTTTCTCCAAGGCAATAGTTACTGGGTTGTCGCCACCCGATTTTGCCGTGAATGTGGCTCTGGCGGATGTGTAGCCTGATGCGCTCGCCAGTGCGCTATAGGAGCCTGACCTGAGAGTGAATTCGGCAGCTCCTCCAGTTGTGATCTCGCTCAAATACCTTCCGCCGCTTGTATAAACATAAACCCGCGCATTAGTCAGTGCATCGCCACTTTCCTTATCTTTTACAACAATCTTCACTGAAATGTAAGCGGCTGACTGTGATGCAGGCTGTTTTGTTTCAGAAGGCGTGCCCTCGCACCTGAACTCCGCATACTCATTATCCCCGTCAATCACTGTGTAATCATACCCTCCGCATGTGCTCTTCCATGTGATCTTCTCCCCCTTCTTGCCGGAAACATCGACGCTGCATGTCTCTATCCCAGAGCAGCTCCCTTTCTCAGAGGAGCACTCCTGCTTATCCTTTGAATAATAGAAAACACACTTCACCTGCTCCTTAACCAAACTAGGAACAGTTGTGCCTGTAGGCTGTCCTGTCGGCCTTGGCAGAAGTATCAATTTCGTATGCAAAGGCTTTGTCCTTCCTGATTCAAGAGTTATGGTGCTTCCGAAATCATAATAGCCCTCTTTCGTTAAATGTACCGAATATGTGCCGGGCTTCAGGCTTTTTACAGTCACAGGCGTCGTACCCTTGAATTCATCGTTAAGATAGACGTCTGCTTTGGAAGGATTTGAGGTGACCTGCAGGCCTGCTGTTGCAAGGGCCTTTGACTCTTTGCACGCCCCATTGCTGCACTGGTAGCCTGGGCCGCAATACATTGTCGCCTCCGCCTTTTCGTTCTCAATGCAGTAGTATTCTATCAGAGAGCCATCAGGGTTGCATTTCTCCTTGTAAGTGGCCACGGCCTTGTTTCCCTTGTATATGGTCACAGTTCCCGCTTCAAAAGGATCCTTGACGTACTTTTCAGAATCCACGCATTTCTGCTGCGGATCAGCCTTGCAGTCTTCAGGGCATGTCGCCGAGTTCTCATTATTATTTTTCTCGCATACCCCGTTGCCGCAGAAAGGCTGTGTTGGAGGCGGAGCTTTGCCCTCGCACTTGAACTCCGCATACTCATTATCCCCGTCAATCACTGTGTAATCATATCCTCCGCATGTGCTCTTCCATGTGATCTTCTCCCCCTTCTTGCCGGAAACATCCACCACGCATGATTCCTCTCCCCAGCACCTCCCTTTATTCGAATAGCATTCCTGCTTCTCTTTTGCACCATCAAAGACGCACTTCACCTCCTCCTTGACCACGCTGGGAACAGTTGTGCTTGTAGGCTCTACTGTCGGCTTGGGCGTGACTGTAGGCTTTGGGACAGATGTTCCGGTTGGTGTAGGAGTAGGAGTTGTGCCAGAGCCTCCTGTCCCGCTGGCCGATGTCTTCTGCAGGGAAATGATGACGTCTGTAACGGCTCCTGCTTCCACAGTGACTGTCCCCGTGCCGGGCTTGTAGCCGTATGCCGACACAGAAGCCGCATAGGAGCCTGCCTGCAGGCTGAATTTGGCCAAATCACCTCTTGTGTTCCCGCTTGCTACGAGCCTCGTTCCCGAGTAAATGGAAACCCTCGCATTCACAAGGCCGCCTGTAGCCTTGTCAGTCACGGAAATCTTTACAGAACCCGTCCCCGGCGCCATTATGCTAAGGCTTCCGACAGCCTTTCCAGTCAAAGGCGATTCAGAGACAACTACAATTCCAGAGATGATGAAAGCTAGCAGAGCCAGATAAGTCAGACCTTCGACAGCGCCTTTTGTCATTGTAACTCTACTTATTATTATGTTCCCTCCCTGCTATAAATTATTTCTATCTCCTTGGCGGTGCACTCGGCACAGAAAAATAAGCATATGAGCTATTTCATATGGAAGGCATACAGATTTTATAAATTGGTAATAGCAGTATACTGCGGCTTTATTCAACAAAAGGGCAGATATTTGCAGATATTTCATGGAGACATGTCATTATTTCTTTTCCAGCCCTATGCAGCTGGCCAAAAAAGCTTCAATCTGTATGTCAGGGCTTGCACCCATGTTTATCCTGAATTCGGAATCAGCAAGCTTGTCGATCAGTCTCAGTTTTCCTTCTTCTGCAATATCCAAGCCGTATATTTCCCTGTGCACCCCCCTTATGATGTCCTCGGCAGCCAGGCCCTGATTTATCATCATCTCCTGCAGCCTCTTCCTCGACTCCTCAAACTTCTTGTCTACAGCTAGGTCAATCATCTCCCTTATCTCCTTCGGATGGACCATTGCTGCAATATCATAGACAACCTTTGCCGTTATTTTCTTGTGCATGGCGCATGCCTGCAGTATGTTTGTCGCCTTTCGAAGATCGCCTTCGGCTATTTCATATATGGCCTCATCAGCCTCCTTATCAATCTCGAGTTTCTCATGGTGAGCTATTCTTTTGACGTATTCTGCCACATCCTCTTTCGACAGCTTCCTGAATCTGAACACCGCTGTCCTGCTCTGTATGGGCTCTATAATCCTGCTGGAGTAGTTGCAGGAAAGGACAAACCTGCATACAGAGCTGAACTGCTCCATGGTCCTCCTCAAAGCCTGCTGGGCCTCTTGCGTAAGGGCATCAGCCTCATCCAGGAACATTATCCTGAATTCTGCCCCTATGGGCCTAGTTCTGGCAAAATCCTTTATCCTTCCCCTGACAACATCTATCCCCCTTTCATCGCTCGCATTCGTCTCCCCGAAATTCTCCCTCCAGTGAATGCCAAAGATTTCCCTTGCGACAGCAATGGCAGTGGTAGTCTTCCCGCAGCCTGGCGGGCCTGCAAAGAGCATGTTGGGCACATTCTTCTCTTTCGCCCATGCCTTCAGCCTGTCGACCACATGCCTCTGGTTGACGACCTCATCAAGGGACGCAGGCCTGTACTTCTCTGTCCATATCTCAAAACCTTTGCTTTCGGGCATACCAACATTATATTCATTATGTTTAAAAATTCCTTCCATACGCGAGAAAATATCTCCTTTTCCCCAAAATCCAGATATTCAAGGAAAAGAGCATATATAAGCTGCATTTTCTGCTTTTGTTTCTTCAAGAGAGAATATTCTGGGACATGCCCATTTCATGCATCGCATTTTTATAAAAGCTGGGACAAAGAATAATGAATGCAGGAGCAGCGAATAATAGGGATTGTTTCTGGCAAAGGCGGCGTAGGCAAGACCACCTGCACAGTGAATCTTGGTCTGGCGATGCACCTTTTCGGGAAGGATGTAATGCTTGTTGATACAGATGTGACGAACGCCAATCTATGTGTGCATCTTGGAAACTATTCCCCCCCTTCAGGCATACAGAAAGCCCTTGGAGACAACACGAGCCCCCTTGACATAGTCTGCACGCATTCGACAGGCCTCAATTTCATACCCGCAGACATATCTATGGATTTTATCGACACGGAACTGCAGGCAAACAAATTGAGACGCTTCCTGAGGGACATACATTGCACAGTCCTCCTGGACAGCCCCCCCGGTCTGGAAAACAACGCACTGGCAGTCATGAGATCGGCCGATGAGATTCTGGTTGTCACAAACCCGGACATGCCATCAGCAATAGACAGCCTCAAGACCATCAAGTTTGCCAAGAAGCTGGAGAAGCCCGTGATAGGTGTGATCATGAACAGGAGCAACGGATATTTCAGCCTCACAAAGGAAAATGTGGAAGAGATATGCAGCGAAAAGGTTGTTGCAGTCGTGCCTGAGGACAGGGATGTGAAGAAGAGCATCTTTTTGAGGCAGCCTCTTGTGGCCCTGAAGCCACATTCAAAAACCAGTCTGGCATTCAGAAGGCTCGCTGCAGAACTCCATGGGGAGGAATTCAAATCGCCTAAATTGTCCATCTTCAGGAGCCTTCTGGAAAGATTCATGTAGGGCATCTTGTCTCATCATATCTGCCCGTTTGCTTGAAATATCTTATCCCTTGATAACAATTTACCGTTCTGCAGCTTCCTGAAATAACCCGCTTTCAAAATACAGGCATATAATGACTATGCATATGTTTGGGCCTAAAATGAAGAAAATCGGTATACTGCAATTATATAAAGCATTACCGGCATGCAGAATTTCGAAATTTGAGCTTTGAAAATCAGCATGAATCTATATTGGCTCTCAGATACGTAAGCGCATGCATATCTGTTTTGGGTTTTCGCTTTTGCAGAGATAAGCAGACGCTTCCGTTGAAGCGGCATATTCACGAATTTATTTACATGCTACAGACTCTATATCATCAGGGAATGGAGAAATTATGGGAGACGATGTCGGCGGCAGGAAGCACAGCATACACATAGGCCTCATTCCAGATGGCAACAGGAGGTATGCAAAAAAGAGAAGCAAACCACCATGGTACGGCCATCTTTTGGGGGCAAAGAAGATGTACGATTTTGTGGAGTGGTGCACAGAATATCCGGAAATCAAGAGGATAACAATATACGCCTTGTCTATCGAGAACATCGAGAGAGAAAGGGAAGAGGTGGACAAGCTGTGGGAGATATACAAAAAAGAGTTCCAGAGGCTTCTAACAGACGATAGAGTAAGCAGGAACGGAATAAGCGTCAGAGTGCTTGGAAATGACGGCCTCTGGAAGCCTGGGATGAAAGAGGCTGTGAAGGAAGTTGTTGATTCGACAAAAAATTACTCAAAATACATCCTTAACATAATGCTTGCTTATGGAAGCAAGTTCGAGATAAACAGGGCTGTAAAAGAGGTGATAAAGAGGCCTGTAAACACAATAGACAGGTTCCTTATGGTCAGGGAGCCTTTGGACCTTGTTATAAGAACAGGAGGCCAGCATAGATTGTCGAACTTCATGCTCTATCAGGCAAGCTACGCCGAGCTCGCATTCACCAAAAAACTGTGGCCCGAGTTCACAAAAAGGGATTTAAAGAGGATAATGGAGTGGTATTTCGAGCAGCAGAGGAGGTTCGGAAAATAGGAAGCTGGCCCAGTTTCCCAGAAATTTCAGAATATACGCATGGCAATGATTTCAAAATCAAACAACTATCAATCGACCTCATGCAGACCCTCCCCAGACGGAAGAGCATGTGCAAGA
>CAYJTA010000034.1:7584-8871 GCA_964372825.1 uncultured archaeon
CAACTATCAATCGACCTCATGCAGACCCTCCCCAGACGGAAGAGCATGTGCAAGAGGATAAAAGATACTGGTTTTATTGAAATCGCTGTGCCTCATTGGCATATCGACTCAGAAATAGACGAAAACAATTTATTTAAGCCGTACAACACAACTACTTCTCCATGGAAACAATAGAAATCGACGGCTCCTACGGCGAAGCAGGAGGAGCCATACTGAGGCTTGCGTGCAGCCTTTCAGCAACGACATCAAAGCCTGTCAGGGTATATAATATCAGGGCCTCAAGGCCAAAGCCCGGCCTGCGGGTGCAGCATCTTGAAGGCATAAAGGCCATAGCCTCTGCATGCAACGGCACCCTGTCTGGGGCTGCATTGTGGTCAAAGGAGATCGAGTTCCATCCGGGCAAAATAAGGGCAGAGGACATAACAGTCCCCATCTCCACAGCCGGTTCCTTGGCCCTTGTTTTCCAGAGCCTTAAGCTGCTGCCGCTTTCCATTGAAAGCGGAATGAAAATATTGATTAAAGGGGGAGCAACCTTTGGGAAATTCGCGCCCCCTCTTGTTTATACGAAGTATATTCTTCTGCCTGTTCTTGAAAAGATGGGCTATTCATGCACAATAGACATCAGAAGGCATGGCTTCTATCCTGCAGGCGGGGCAGAAGCAGAAATAGGGCTGACCCCGTGCAAAACCCTTAAGCCTCTCTTTTCAGAACCTCTGGGAAGTCTCGTAAACATAAGAATATTTTCCATAGCAGACGGCCGCCTGAAAAGCGCCATGGTCGCAGAGAGGCAGGCCAAGGCGGCCGGAAAAATGCTGGCAGGCATCTGTCAGAAAATGGAATCGGAAATAGAGTATGCAGATACACTGTGCCCAGGCAGCGGGATAGTGATAGAAGCAAGGGATGATTCCGGCAATATACTGGGCTCTGATTCCATAGGCGAAAGCGGCGTGAAAGCAGAGGCAGTGGGAGAGGCCGCAGCAAAAAAGCTGTTAAGGTTAATAGAAAGCAATGTGAATGTCGATGAGCACCTTTCAGACCAGCTTCTGCCTTTCATGGCCCTTGCGCATGGCGAATCGAGAATAATTTCACCAGTCATCACAGATCATGCAAAAACAAACATATGGGTAATAGAAAAGTTTGTGAATGCATCCTTTGGAATCATGCAGCTTGGAAAAGCCTTTGAAATATATTGCAGCGGAATGCAGGAATAGCTCGTTTATTTGTCTCCCATTTTATTTCTTCTCCAGATAACATTCCCCCCCGAAACAATCTCAATGACCCTGTGAT
>CAYJTA010000035.1:0-8843 GCA_964372825.1 uncultured archaeon
ATGTAGTGACAGCGATTGAAATGTTCATGCCGGCTCTTCTTTTGCAATGGAAAAAAAACGAGTGAAAATATCCTTTTCAGCCCGCGGGCAAAAAGGCGCCGAATATCATTTTTACCACGATGCCGGTTATGAAATAAACGGCAAGGGCGGAAACGACAAGTATAGGTATGTACTTTATCCCCGCCCTTTCCCTGCCCGATGAGATCAGGCCTATTATCAGCCCCCCGAAGACTGCGGTTATGAGCATGGCCACAATGGAGAACTGGAATATGAACTCTGGGCTTACGGTTGCCTTGCTGAAGCCTGCGAACTTTATCTTGGACATTGACATGGCGGACATGTCAGGGGAGCCGATGCTTGTCAGGGTGTTGATGAGGAAGGCCGACATGGAATAAAGAGCAGGGGCCCCTATAGTTCCGGCGAAAAATATGAAGAATATGTACATGGCTATGTTCGTCCTCATCTCCTTCTTTATGGCCTGCATCCTCCTCAGGTCAGCGGCATTCTCCTCCAGCAGGTTGGCGAACTTGCCTCCAGACGATATGCCCTCAATTATGAGCTTTACGGTCCTGTCGAGCGCCTCAGACCTTGCGTATTTGGTCATGCCCTTCAGGGCTTCCTCAAGCGGCATGCCTGTCATTATGTCTTTCCCGGCATGCTGTATCGCCTCTGAAAGCGGCCCGAATTCTGGCCTCGCAGACATTATGAAGGCTCTTGAAGGTATGTATCCGGCCCTGCTGTTGCTGGCCATGAGCTGGAGGGCGTCGGGCAGGATATTCTCTATGAAGCCGGTCCTCCTGTCCACTGCAATGATGATGAGGCCATGAAAAAGGAGGAACAGGCCAACAAACAATCCTCCCCACAGGACCGCAAAATACTGCCTTGCCATCAGTGCCGCAAGGAAGCCTATTGCAAATGAGAGGGCGAAGGAATAGTTGACAAACATCTCAGGAGAGCGCCTCATTCCTGCCAGCATGAAGAGATCCCCCACCTTCCTCTTGTAGACATCGGGCATGAACCTGTACATAACGCTCCTAAAGGCCGACAGGCCTCTTGCTTTTTATTATGCCTATGAAAATGAACTGGAACAGGAAAAGAAAAGCAAGGACCATCATCAGCACGAACTGTATGTTGATGACATTGCCCACAAAGCCCGTCATCACGAGGAGGAAAACTATGCCGAGCGTGGGGAAGATCACCACAAGGAGCATGTACATAAGGGCCAGAGGATTGAGCTGGCTGCCGTATTTCTTTATCTCGCCCTTCTGGTCGATCATTATGCTGTCGACTATCTCCTTCAGGGTCGCTCCTATGTCAGAGCCCGTCTTCAGGGCATTCAGGAGCTGCCACATCACCCTTCTGAAATAGAGGGAAGGGTTCGTCCTCGTAAGCCTTTCAAGCGCCTCAACCTCTGACATGCCTGTGTTTATCTGCTTCACGGCCTTCCTGAATTCGGATGACAGCACCCCATAGCCGGCCATTGATATGGATACCATCGAATGGTAGAGGGACATGCCTCCCCTCACCTGTATCAGCAGGTGGCGCATGGCGTATGGCAGGTTCCCTTCAAGGTCCTTAACCTTCCTTGTCACAAGCAGCCTGGGATAAAGGAGGGCGTAAAGAGCTGCCATCATGCCTGAGAACAGGCCTATGCCAAAGGATACGTCTACCGTCCTTATGGGATCGACCTTGGCAATCAAGGCAAGGGCAAAAACAGTCGCTGTGCCCACAGTAAACAGGTTAACAAAGGCCATGAGGGCAAAGGCCATCCACTCCTTTGCCGTCACGCTGAATTCGGCCTGCTGGAGGTGCATCTCAAGGGCAGGAAAGAATCTCCCTACTGTCTCGGCCAGAGGGAGGTAATGCCTCGTGATTCTCTTGATCCTTTCCGATATCACAAAGGGTTTAGGCGGCATCACTTGATATTGGTTTTTCCCTGCTTAAAAATAAGAGAAAAACGCCAAGACGATCAAATAAAATCACCAAAGGGAGCATAATAACTATATCTCAATCACCTTCAGCCCCTCAGGCGTCACGTCGAACGGATGTATCATTGTCGAGTGCTTTGTCCTCCTCATCTTCCTGATTGTAAGGGTTCTCTTGTACTCCTCGGCCACAGGCACGAAATCGAGCTTGATTACAGTGTCGACAATGAATTCTATTATGCCGCCTCCTGAAAGGCTCTCGCTGGCCTCAGGAATGGTTCCCGTCAGCAGGGAGGTGACGCCAAGTTCCCTCAGCCTTTCCGTAAGGGCGGTCAAGGCAACCCTGCTGATGTACTCATCCTTGATGAACATCTCTATAATGGATACGGAGTCGACAACAACCCTTTCGGCCTTAGCCTCTTCGATGGCCTTCACTATCCTCGACATGAGGTCATATATGTAGAGCCTGACAAGCCTGTTTATGTCCTCGACCTCCTTTGTGGGGAAGAGTGGCTTGATGGACAAGATGGTAATCATCCTTTCTCTCTCAAGCCTCTCGAAGTCCCAGTCGAACATGGCCGCTATGTCCTTCTTTATCTCCTCCACACCCTCCTCAGTGGTTATGTAAACCCCCGGCTGGCCCCCCATGGCCCCCTCATAAAGGAATGCGGAACAGAAGCTCGTCTTTCCCGTTCCCGTCTTGCCTGTCACAAGGTTTATACTCCCCTTGACAAAGCCGCCTTCTATCTTCTCATCGAGGCCTATCACTCCAGTAGGAATGCGCTCAACACTGGCCATTATTAAAATGTTGGCAGGCGGGGCTAATAAATGTCCCAAATATCAAGCTGCTCTTGCGAATTACCCCAAATCTGGCAAAACATTCTTAAGCAGGCAAGAGACTAAAACTAAGGATGAGGCAGGAAGTGTTATTGCCATTAAGGCAAAGTTTTTAAATCCCCCCTTCCTAAAAGGAAACATGAGCAACACGGCGTGGCCCCAGAAGCGCAGGATTAATTCTACACCCACAGCCATGCCAGGCTTCTCAGCGGCCTGTTACTGATCCTTCACCTGTTTCCGGCCAACACCCCCAACCGCTTCAAAACCTGTCGATTATGGCGAAACCTTATCAAAACCCGGTGAGAGAAGAAGACAAGGCCAATGCCAATGAAAATGCAGATGATGAGATGGTAGGAATATTCAAGGAGATGGCCTCCCGCTTCCTGAATGAGGAGGAGCTGGCCATCATGAAATTTCTCGCCGACCTGAAGGAAGGCGAAACAATGAAAGCAGAATCAAAGCAGGCAGCAGAGGCAACAAAAGACTGGATACAGGCTTCCCTCCTGAACGACCTTGGCCTGACTTTCTGCGAGGCAAGGAGGCCTGTGACAGTGGAGAAGGCCATAGAGCACATATTCAATGTGGAGCTTTCAGGGCTTGCCAGGGAGCAACAGGCGGAAGAGGAAATAGAAGAGTACATGGAAGGGGAACAGTGATCGTTAACTGCTTGACTGCATCCTTTTCAGCACCTCATAGGCCTTCAGAACATGCTCTTCCCTGACATACACGAGCAGCTCCCTGCTGGCCGTCAGCATTTCTGTTATGACAATGCCGTTCAGGTGAAGCTCCCTCGTGACGAAGGAAAGCACGCCTTTCGATTCTATGGCCTCTTCAGGGAATGTCATGCTTATTTCTGATATGGCATCATACCTGTTTTTTACCCTGAAGAGCGCGAAAACCGTTTTGAAATCCCTCTCCTTTTTGCTGTCTATGAAGACAGTTATTGAAGACGAGCCGACAACGATCTTGAGCGTATCCCCTTTGTCATAGTCTGTCTGGGCTATTATTTTTTCAAGCTTTTTCAGCAGTTCTTTGTCCTTCTCGAAATCAAGGATAAGAATCCCGTCCTTGAGAGTGATCCTGATATCCCTGAACAGATCAGCAGCTTTATCCTCATCCTTTCTGAACTCGAACCTCCTGAGCATGGCTATCAATGCCTCCATCTGGCCTTTCTGGGCCACCTTCTTCTGGATGAGATATCTGGCCAAAGCTCTTCTGTTTATCAGGCCCTGCTGATAACATTTCTCTATCTCTGGCCTTTTGCTCAGTAGCTGCCTGAAGTTCTGTTCTATTTGGGACATATTTATAATATTTATGTTATTTCTTAATAAATTTACTATTTTGTGACACAATATTTAAATACCCATCTGCCATATAAGAAAGCGATGTATATGGAAACGGCTCAGACATATTCTCCGGATACAGGGTACGGGAAAAGGCAGACGACTGCAGGCCAGATACATGATGTGAGGTTTCGTACCAATGGGATTGTGAGGAAGTTTGAAAGGACAGGCGCCGGGGGATGGGAAGCAAGGTATCACGAGCTGCATGAGATTCTCCCGTTTTATATCAAGGCAGACATAGGCGGAGAAAAAGCGGTCATCAGGGGATCCCTGAAATATGCGGCTACGCCTGCCGGGCAAAATGGATTTTCATCTGCTGGCGGAAAGGCAGATTTTTCAGCGGCCAGAGAGGAGATAATCAGCCATGGGAGGAGCTACAGAGGAAGGCATGTCAAATTCAGAAATCCCCATGAAATCCCGGAAATAATTTACGGCAGTTTCAGCAGCAAGAGCATCCGCTTGTATGGGATCAGAACTATTATAGACTAAAGCGGCAGCTGCCGGGCTCCGGCTTGATTTTTATAGAACACAGACATATACAGATAATCCCGATATTATGAAGCCCGAAATTGACCCGTGGGGGAAAGGAGAGGTGAAGAACGCATGAAAAGCCAGCAGAAGTTCTCCGAAGAATCAGCAAAGGAATTCGCAAGAAGGTTTCTGAAATCGTTGGGCAGGAACATACACTCTATAGTCCTCTACGGCTCAGTGGCAAGGGGCGAAGCAGGAAAATCGAGTGATATCGACATCCTTATAATAGGGAACAGGCTCCATGACATAAGAGATAAGGCTATGGACATAGCCTATCAAATCGATGTCGAGAACAACTTTTCCACACTTACAATCCCCATCGAAATGAACAGAAGGCTGATTGAAAGAAAACTGAGGATGGGCAGCTTCTTCATCAAAAATATCATCAAGGACGGACTGATACTCTATGACAATGGAACCTACAAAAAGCTATGCAAAGAAGCACGCGGAAAAGGCTGAAATTCTGCTGTCAGATGCGGAGCTTCTGCTGTCCAAAGGAAGGCTGATATCAGCAACCGACAGGGCTTATTATTCCATGTTTTATGGCGTCACAGCCATTTTGGTGCGCCTCAAAATAGAGCCGCCTAAAACACACTCCGGCCTTAGAACAGTTTTCGGCAGGGAAGTTATCACAAAAGGCCTGATAGACAGGCTATGGGGCAGAAAGCTTACTGTAGCATTCAAACTTCGCCAACTAAGTACCTATGAGATTGAAGAACTTTTGGGTGAGGATCAGGTAAAGACGCTGATTAATGATGCACGGCAATTTCTATTAATTGTAAAAAACACAATTGAATCCTTATGAAGCCCGAAATCGACCCGTGGGGGAAAGGAGAAGTCAGGGATTACGGGAAGCTGATGGAGGAGTTTGGCCTCAAACCATTTGACAGTTTCGTGAAGAAGCTTTCTGATGCGCCTTTATTTATAAAAAGAGGAGCCGTATACGCCCACAGGGATTTCGAGAGGATATACGAGGCCATAAAATCAAAAAAACCTTTCGCAATGATGACAGGCCTCATGCCTTCAGGCAGGTTCCATCTGGGCCACATGATGGTCGCCCAGCAGATTGTCTATTATCAGAGTTTAGGGGCCCATGTATTTGTCTGTGTAGCCGATGTCGAGGCCTATAATGTCAGAAGGATGCCATTGGAGGAGCTAAGAAAAATAGCAATAGAGGAGTATCTGCTGAATTATATAGCCCTCGGACTGAAGCCGAAGAACTGCACGTTCTATTTCCAGTCAGGCCATACAGTGCCCTATTACAGGCTCATATCCATGCTCCCGAGAAGGACTACCCACAACGAGTTCGAGGCCATATACGGCTCCTTCGACCCACAGAAACTGATTTCTGTTTTCTACCAGATAGCAGACATCCTTCATCCGCAGCTTCCTGATTATCTCGGGCCCCTGCCCCTTGTTGTGCCTGTGGGTGTTGATCAGGATCCCCACATAAGATACACAAGGGACATCGCTTCAAGGATAAACGAGTTCAGCTTCATTCCGCCTTCATCAACCTGCCACAAGTTCGCCAAAGGCCTGCAGGGAGGCAAGATGAGCTCCTCTGATCCCACAAGCTATATCGCTCTGACTGACACGCCTGAAGAGGCCAGAAAGAAGATACTCAAGCATGCGTTCTCAGGAGGAAGGGATAGTGTTGAAGAGCACAGGAAGCTCGGGGCCAATCTGTCTGTCGATGTGAGCTATGAATATCTTTACTATTTGTTCGAGGAAGATGACAGGAAGATGAAGAAAATAACAGAGGATTATGGCTCTGGAAAGATGCTTACAGGGGAAGTGAAGAAGCTTCTTTCAGAAAAGCTGGAGAAGTTCCTCAAAAAGCACAGGGAAAAGAGGGAGAAGGCCAAGGATATTGTGCCAAAGTTCCTTGAGAAATAAAGGCCGCTAAAGGCATTTTTTCCTTTCTCACCTGAATCCGGCATTAAGCAAAATCTTCCTGTGGCCGAAGCCTATGTTTTTCGGCAGCTTTTTGAAAAACCTTATCTTGCGCCCTTGTTTATCGTGCAATGTCCCTCCAGCAGCTTCCGCAAGGAATACGAGGGATACAACATGGCCATAGGCTACACCCGGCCTGTATTCATGATATCCGATGAATTTTTTTATTCTGACATTCAGTCCTGTTTCATCTTCTGCAGTTCTCATGGCAAGATGTCGTATTGTCTCGCCGAACATCAGCGTCTTTCCGGGAAGATGCCATGTGCCCTTCCCCGGCCCGGCATCCCCCCTGCCCCTCTTCACCAGCACAACACCCCTTTTGCTGCTGATGATAAGTTCCACAGCAATTCGCGGCACTTTGCTGTAAATTTTCTCGAACTCCTTTCCTGGAAGAAGCCTTAGTTTCATATATACTGATTGCCGTTTTCCTTTTAAAACTTGCCGCTAACAGAGGTCATGGATGGTCCCAGACTGTTGCTTGAAAGGATAGAGGATTCCTTTAGAAGCAAGCATACATTGTGGCACGATCTCCAAAAAGATCTGCAAAACGGCCTGCCTCCTTCTCTCAGACATGCCTTTCTTTCAGTGGACAGAAAACAGTTCTTGCCGGAATATTCTCAGCAAGCGGCTTATGAGAATGACTGGACAGTTATTCTTAAAGGAGAAACGCTTCGCACAACCCATGGCAATACGAAACCTTCAATGGTTGCTGTTATGGCATATCTGCTTGACATGCAGAACGGTATTAAAGTGAAACAACTAAAGAATCTGCATTTTCAGAAAGATATATAAACAGTCCTGTTATCGTTTTTCCGTTAACGCTTTTTGATTTATTTCATGGAAAAGGGTTAATGTACTGGAAATAGGCGCAGGTTCAGGATATTCAGCAGCCATAACATCTTATTTAATAGCTCCAGACGGCCACCTAACGACTGTGGAAATTGACCCTGAGCTTTCGTGGCTTTCTTCAATATATCTGGACAGGCATTTCGGAGATTCGAGGGAAAAAAGGATCACTATAATCGAGGGAGACGGCTCTGGAGGATATGATGACAATGCCCCTTATGACAGGATTTACCTGACTGCAGGCGTTGAGAGAAGCACATTCAACCCTTCCAAACTGATTGCTCAGTTGAAAGATCATGGGGTTATCCTGTATCCTGAAAAGATCGGCTCTTTGATCAGACAAGATTACAATGACAATATGCTCGTCAATGAAGCGTCTTGGGCGGGTGTTTATTTCAATCCTTTGCGCGGTAAATATGCATGATTTGTACTCCCTTTCTTTGGATACGTTTGGTTATGAAGCATATCTGCTGATATGCTTCTATCTCCTATTACTCTTTCTTTTGGAAAGAAAGGCTGGAAGAGAGAAGATCAAGGATATTGTGCCAAAGTTCCTCTCGAGCGGCAGGCAGGTTTAGAGCCTTCAAGAGAGAAATGCCGGTTATTTTATCCATATCTCCCTTATTTCATGCTTTATGCTGTAGGCCGCCATCCTTTTCTGGATTACCCTCGCTTTCCCTACCGGAATAAGAAGGGACCTTCCAAGTTTTGAGCCGCCGATTTCCGCCAAAAGCCCTTTTGTCTCATATGTCTTCTTGCCTTTCCTGAGCCTGTATCCGAACATTTCCCTTATAAATGCCATTTTTTTGTTTTGCTCCAAGCCGCTGAGGGAATAGATGAACAGTGCATAGTGCTTCAGGCCCTCCTTCAGGCCCTCATATTTTCCATAGAGGACGATTCCAGTAGAAATTATCTCGGACCTTATCTCCTTCCACTGATAGGCTTCAATGTCGTCTATTATATACCGTACGGGATTGATGATGCCGAGAAGGGACCATTTCCTGTCAACCGACAGGAAGAATCGCTTTTCAGCGTCCTTCACAGCAGGCTCTATTCTTTCCACGGCAGCTCCGGGAACATCTATAAAGATGTCCACATCGCTTTTCCTGTCCATTTCCCCTGTTGCTGCGGAACCGAAAAGGATGGCATGCCGTATATGTTTCCTTGCCTCAGGATTGTCGAATATGAGGGACACAAAATCGTATGCGTAAGGAATTGCATTCATATTTTTTTCTCCAGCAAAGATTCCACCAGCTTTTTGAGTTCATACAAATTTTTGATGGCCTTTTCCACAACCTCCCTCTCCTTTGACTTCCCGTAGCAGAGAATCGTTCTGTTGTGCTCCTGTTTTGCCATCATGGAGAGCATCTCGCCTTTCATGGTAAAATCATAGTCAAATTTCTCCTCC
>CAYJTA010000036.1:0-6954 GCA_964372825.1 uncultured archaeon
CAAGGGAAGGAAAGAAAATTGTGTGGATCACGCGGATAAGAGCCCTGAGGAAGCTCCTCAAGGAGCTTTCCAAAAGCGGCATGATAGATAAGCCTGTCTACAAGAGAATGTACATGATGGCCAAAGGCAATGCGTTCAGGAACAAGAGGCATCTTCTGTTCTATCTGAAGGAAAACAGGCTCCTGAAAGGCAAGCCTAAAATGAGGGGTGAGAAGTGATATGGGAAGAAAACTGACAATGAGGCTGCAGCACAGGAGGAGAAGGGAGGGGAAAACGGATTACCATTTGAGGCTCGGCCTGATAAAAAGCGGGTCCCCGAGATTTGTGTCCAGGAGGAGCCTCAGCAACATGGTGTGCCAGATTGTGAATCACTATCCATCTGGCGACAAAATTCTTGTTTCTGCGGACAGCAAGGAACTCAAATCTTATGGGTGGAAGGCCGGCACAGGCAATGTGTCGGCAAGCTACCTCACAGGCCTGCTCGCGGGCGTGAGGGCAAAAGCTGCCGGAATCGAGGATGCTATTTTCGACATGGGCTTATGGAGGGCCACAAAGGGCAACAGGCTCTTTGCATCCCTCAAAGGAGCACTGGACGCCGGCCTGCAGGTAAGGCACAGCAGCGATATTTTGCCGACGGATGAAAGGATAACAGGCAAGCATATTGCTTCTTATGCTGAGGAGATCAAAAGGAGTGACAGCAGCTTATACACGAGCATGTTTTCGTCATATCTGAAGGCAGGCATACAGCCTGAAAGGCTGCCGGAGCACTTTGAAGCTGTGAAGAAGGTTGTCCTTGAAAAAGGTGCCTCAAAAACGAAGAAAGAGAATGTGAGGAAGGCCAAAGCAGGGAAAACTGCAAAGGTATCTGAAAAGCCTGAGGCAAGGGAAAAGAAGGCCGCTGCCCCAAAAAAGAAAAAGGCGGAATGAACTGTTTTTATGCATGCCACAGCTCGCATGCCCTGCATACCCTTTGTGCGGTTGGCTCGCCGCAGATGCTGCACAAAAGAAGCGGTTTGGCTTTTTCTCTGTAGGCCTTTCTGACGTATGGCAAAAGTTTTCCGAAAGTGTGCAGGATGTTCAGCTTTGCCCCAGGTTGCTTCTTTTCCATTTTATCGAGAAATGAAGAGACATCGGCCCTTATTCCGCCCTCCGTAGATTTCTTTTCTGCGTGAGCGATGCCTTTCAGGGAAGCATATAGCTTTATCTCCTCTTCCGATATCTCTCTAAGCGGCTTTATCCTTGGAATGAAAATGCCCTCTTTATTCCCGAAATCCTTTTTGATTACAAAGCCTGCCCTGGATGCCTTGCTGAGGTCGCCTCTCAGGAAGTTCATGATTATTGTCTGGGCCTCATCATCAAGGGTGTGGCCGATGCAGAGCTTTGTCGCCTTAAGCTGCCTTGCGGCCATGTTGAGCATGTATTTTCTTGCGATGCCCATGTAGGTTGAGGGCTCTATGTTCCCGCTTTTCCGGGGAGGGTTCATGCCAATCCCAAAGACGTTTTTGCAGGGAAAAACATGGTGCCTGATGCCCAGTTTTTTGCAAAGATCTTTGGCCCTCTCTAGTTTTTGCCTGCCGGGTTTTGCGCCATCGTCCAGCGTAACCGCAGAATATTTTATATCCTTCCTCTGTTTCAGAATGTCATGCATGATATAGGCGGCAACGGCTGAATCTGTGCCTCCTGACAGGGCAAAGGCAATTCTGCCACCGGCAGCAAGCATCCTGCCTTTTCCAACCGCTCTCTTGACCTTTTTCTCTATGTTTCCGAGAAAATGGCTTCTGCACAGGATCATACCTGATTTCACATATACAGAAGGCCTGCCGCACCTGCATCTGGCTTTCATACCATGGATTTGATTCGTGGAATATATGCGCATGGTTTTATTTCTATTGAGGGAATAAGTAGTATTGGCCAGGGTGGCGGAATGAAGCCCTTTCTTCTATGCTCAGTGCATAGGGCAAGTCTTGCCGCAACGGTAACGCGCTTGTCTCGAAAACAAGTGCCCTCGTGGCTCGCAGGTTCGAAGCTACCCTTCTTTTCCAAAAAGAAGGGGAATGGGAGACAGAAGCATATCAGTGGATATGCTTCATACCCAAACGTATCCAAGAAAAGAGATTACAAACATTGGACTAAAAATTCAAAAGCGAAGATCCTGCCCCTGGCGTTTTGTTTCTTTTGATCACAGTAAATGCATATAGGCGCATTAGGAAAATATACAATAATGGGATGGCACTTCTGGAAAACGATAAAAAGATATGAGTGGAGATATCACAATATCATTCTTCTCTCGGCAAGCGTGATTGCAGCCTATTACATCATGCGGAACGAGGTTGCGCAGGAGTTGATATCCGGACTGGGCGATTTGGGCTATATTGGAGCCTTCTTCGGCGGCCTGCTTTTCAGCTATGGCCTCACGACAGCGCCTGCTTTTGCCATACTTTTCCTGCTCGGCAAATCCCTTAATCCGATAGTTATAGCCCTTATAGGCGCAATGGGCTCTGTGGTGAGCGATTACATAATATTTAAATTCGTAAGGGACAGGCTGTCGAGGGATATCATGTTTTTGCTGAAAGACCTTGGAATAAGGCTGCACATCCTGAAAGTGCATAGATGGAAAAGCCTTGTTCCTATACTTGCCGGATTCATAATTGCATCGCCCCTGCCTGACGAGCTGGCCTTAGCCTTGCTGGGCGGCGTGCATTTTGACACAAGGAAGTTCATTGCTTACGCATACGCATTCAATGCTATTGGGATTTTTTTTATAGCGGCTGCCGGCGGAGGGTGGACCTGAAATCAGTATACTGCTCATTAAGCCGATTGCCATGAGAATTCAGTTTCAGGTTTGCATGTCACTGATACAAAGAGCAATATCCATAAAAACTAGTAAAAATGGGATGCGGGAGAGAAGGATTCTCAGTTGATATTTCATTTAGGTTTCCATATTGCCTTTCTTTGCCGGGCGGGCTTTCTTTTGGAAAGAAAGCCTGCAATGCGGGAGGCAGGATTTCAGCCCTTTTTTAAAAAAGAAAAGCGCTGGCGGAAAAGAATTCCCGGCGCTTTTCTCTTCCAGATTGGCTCTGGTATTTGCTTTCTTTGGATAGCCTACCCTTTCTTTTGCAAAGAAAGGGTGGTTTCGAACCTGCGAACGGACTAACCGACTGGCTCCTTAGGCCAGTGCCTTTGGCCGCTTGGCTACCCCCGCAGCATAAATGATAGTAGGCAGGAGCTTTTATATACTCTTGGTCTTCGACTGCCCTTCCGATGCCCTAGAAATTTTAATCCACAGTCCAATATAGAAGCATGACACAGCACCTGATACTGCTCGGCATCTTGCTGATGTTCCTTGGATTTTTCTTGGTTATCATGGGCTCTCTGCTTCATGCCCCGAAAGAAGGGGGGAAAGTTTCAGTCGGTGTTGGAGGATTTATAGGGCCCATACCCTTCGGTTTCGCGAACAATAGGGAGATGCTATACCTTGTTATGGCCCTTACAGCTGTTATCCTCGTTTTCTTCTTTTTATCGTCAAGGAATTTTTGACAGTTCAGAATCATATAGGATGGACAAGTTGCATTTCTTCCTATGGCATCACGAAATCAGACTGTGGAGTAAAGGGCTTCCAGTTTCCTGTTAGCTAAGGACTTCCAATTCCTTCCTGACATCTCGTCTGCCGACAAAAACAGGGTTTTGTAGCCCCTGTCCCAAAAGTACTTTGCTCTGTCCCTTATATATCTGCCCACGCTGCCGAAATTCCAGATTTTGAACTTGGGGTGGAAGACCTCTACAGCTATCTTTTTTCCATCAGTGGAAATGAAATCAGGATTCTTGCTTCCTATCCAGTATGACCCATCTCCTGTGAATTTCAGCGGCAAACCTTCCTCCCTTGCAAAGTCGTCCATTTTCCTCTCGAGGCCGGTCATCCTGTAGTTTCGCCTTCTGCGGTAATAGTGGCCGACTTTGTCCCTCAAATAATTGCCGGCAAGCTGCATGTATTGACTGTATTTTTGCATATTGACTATTTGCTGCTAGGGAGTTTTATTTCTTTTGAGGAAGCATGATGCCGCTATTCCGCTATCAGAACGAGAAATATAGGAGTCAGAAATTACTATTTGATAACCATTTGATATTTTTCTGAAACCTTATTAAATACCGAAACAATTTTTTCCTGATTGGCTGTGGACAAGAACAGACTCTTCAAAAAGCTTCTGATAATTCCAGTGACTGCCGTGATTGCCTTAGGCGGAATAGCTGTTAATGCGGGCAACGGCAGCGGTTCATCACCTTTTATCGAAAAGATGTGGGAAATCTACATCAATGATACAGGACAGGGCATGCCTGTCGGCTCCATTTCTCCTGTGCCGCCGAGGCCCGGGGAGGAGAGGATCATGCTGAAATGCATGGCTGTCTGCGACAATGACGGCAAGGATGATATAAAGGATGTGCAGGTGTGGGTTTTACGGCCGCCTTTTTTCCTATGCAAAAATTCAGCTGTGTCGGCAGGCGGCCTTTGTGAAACAACATGCCTGTCCGAAGGCCCAAACAGCACAGCCTGTGTGGCATGCATCCTGCAGCAGTGCCCGGCCGAAAACTATTCAAAGGAGCATGAAATAGCCCCTGACACCTTGACAAAAGCTGAAAATGGGAGCCAGGAATTCGAGGACTGCATGGTGCAGGCTTTTGATCCTGATTTCTTTAACAAAACAACATGCAATCTTTTCACAGGAAGCTTTTTGATGAACTACACTGATGAGGCTGGGAATTATTCAGTCCTTGTGATGGCCTCCGATATGAATGATTCGATTGTTTTCTCTGCAAATATGTTTTCATACGGCGAGTGCACGGGGATAGAAATAAGCCCCAGCGGCATTGATTTCGGGCAGATAAAGCCGGGGGAAACAAAAGATGCAGCAGGAATAGCGATCAGGAACATCTGCAATACGGAAATTGACATTGAACAGAGCCATACAGGGATGGCCGGCGTGCAGAAAAGTGATGCAATAGAAGCAGGCAGGATAACAGGCTCTGTCAATAATATCACAAACAATTGCGCAGACCTCAATCTAATGCCAGGCTCTTCGGCCTCTGCTGCGGCAAGGCTTGCCGTGCCTCTTGGAACGCTGCCTGACACCTATACGGGAACCATGATATTTGCGGCCAAGGCATGCGCCTGAAAAAACCGAATTTTGAAGAAAATCGTCACTGAAAGATTACCAATAAGTATCCAAAAAATATTCTTTTATAAATCTTTATATAGCGGCAAAATAATTAGAGTTCAGATGTAAATGACAGGAGGGAAAACCAATCTAAAAGGCTCGATAGGGCTGCTATCAATAGCAGGCCTGCTGCTTGTTTCTAGCATTGCAGTAATGACAGTGGCTGACAATGTTTCGTTGAATGCTAATGTCAATAATACTGCACCTACAGTAATGAAGTGGGAGACTGATGATACAAACAACATTACGTCAATCGATCCTACTCCGGGGCAACCGGTAACAATAAGGAAATGCGCCGTTGTCTGTGATGACAATGGCAAAGACGACATTGTTGATAGTACAGTTATGGCAACTGTGAAGTTTCCGAATGGAACAGTAAAGGAGCAAGAAACACTGGGTGATGGCACAGGACATGCTGGACACTGTGGCCTAGGAACTGCGCCAGATTTCGGCAATCTATGCAAGTTCTATTCGGGGACTTTCTTACTTGCTTCCACAGATCCAAGCGGAAATTACAACATTACAGTAACTGCGAAGGATGTCGCTAATGAAGAAGGCATGGATACAAATAATCTGACTTATGGGACATGCACAGGAGTATCCCTGAGTTCCTCGACAATAACATTCGGCCAGCTTGCTCCGGGAACAATAAAAACAGGCACTGAGATTACGATAACAAACCTGTGCAACACAGAGATGGACATAGCTGATTCTGTCACAGATCTTACGAGAACAGAATCTCCTCAAGATACAATACCTGCATTGAATGTTGCAGAAACAATAAGTGGAGTTCCGGCAAACAGCACATGCACTAATGTGAATATTGCAGGTGGAGGCACAGCAACTATGACATCAAAATTAACTGTTCCTTTGGGAACGCTTCCAGGCACATACACAGGGACAAAAACATTGACAGCTTTAAACGGTGCAACATGCTAGCAGCCCATAAAACCATTTGACATTTTGGTGGCTCTTGCCACCTTTCATAATTTATTATGCTGAACCATAGCTACAGGATGAAAGGGAAGACTGGAATGAGGCATATTTTGGCCGCTGCAGGCCTGTTTTTCCTTGCGTACTCGCTGATGGTTGTCAATGGCATCACAGAACTTGATGCTGATATTCTCAACCTGCAACCTTCCGTGAAAAGCCTGTCTGTAAGCCCAAAGGCTATTTTGCCCTCAGGCAGCCCTGTGGCTGTGAATGTGGAAGCTGTTTTATCTGATCTCAATGGGATTGATGATATCACATGGAGAAGATGCTTGGCTGTGCATGAAAGCGATATTAAGGAGAACTTTGAAGCGACTGCATGGGCCAAAAACGTCTCCTTGAGCCTGTTTAACCAGACAAACGAAATAGAAGGAAGATATTCGTGCAGCCTGACTCTTAACCCCTCGGACAAGACAGGCAGATGGGTTGTATACGTTTTTGTCAGGGACATGAACGGCCTTTCAGCATCATGGCTTTCAGTGATATCGTTTGCAAGCGTTGAGGGAAACATATGGGTCCTTGATTCGGATTCAGATGAGTATCATGAGGCAAACACTTTCAGGCTGGCCGAGGCGAAGCCTGCAGGTGCGTACATAAGGCTGCTCGATTCGAAAGGCGTGGACTGCTATGATAAAAATGCAAAAGCTTATCCCGGCCAGATTCTGTCCTTCTCTGGCCACAGGGGTGATGGGAGCTATGATTACAACTGCGACGGCGTGCAGGAGAAGAAGGAAGAGGATGTCGTGAAGAGCTG
>CAYJTA010000036.1:6964-8803 GCA_964372825.1 uncultured archaeon
CAGTGCCGCCATGCGGCTCAGCAGGCCTCCTGACTTCAGGGACAGCCAATGGCGTCAGCTGCGTGTGCGTTCCTTCGCTGCAGGCCTGCAGATAAGGTTAAATTTCTTTTTTCCATACTCTGTTTATGCTGGTCATTTTTGTAATGGCATTAGCTGTCATTTTCTCCCAAGGTGCCGCAGCGGCAGGCATAGGAGCAAGCCCCTCTGTGCTTGAATTTGACAGCATACTGAAAGGCGGCAGCATGCAGAAATCTGTTGTCGTGACGAATACGGGTTCTGATGCCGCTGTTTTCAATGTTTCCGTGTCGAGATATCAGGAATGGTTTTCCTTTGAGCCCCTTCTTGTGGAGATTGGCGGAAAATCGAGCAGAGAGGTGAAGACTATAGTGACCATTCCGAGGGATGCGCCGAATGGAAGATATAATTCTACGATATTCATCAAGGCTGTTTCTTCCGGTGCAACAGGGAAGACATCGAGCTTCGGCCTGCTGCCTGCAATTGGCCTTCTTGCGAGGATAACCGTCACAGGGAATGAGGTAGTGAAGTGGAAGATGTCAGGGATAAGAGTCAAGGATGCCGAAGAGGGGCAGAATGTTTCTATATATGCTGATTTCACAAACGAGGGGAATGTTGTACTTGAACCGGTTATTTCTGCTGAGATACTGAAAAATGATGTGAATATTGAAAATATATCGAAAAAGGAGGCCGTAAAGCCCGGAGAGGCAAAAAGGCTTACTCTGGAATGGAAATCGAAATCTGAAGGGGACTTTTCTGCCTTGCTGGAATTGAGGCTTGGTGGAAATCTGATAAAGACGGAAAAAGTGAATTTCAAAACACTCCCTCTTGGTTCTGCATCAAGAAGCGGGGAAGCGTCTGATATTACCGTTCCAAGTGTGATAGAAGAGGGGAAAATATACAAGCTGACAACCCTCTTCAAAAACACAGGAAGCCTGCCTGTGGAAGCGAAGCTGAAGGTTGAGGTGCACTTTAATGATGAGCTGACCGAAGCTGTTGAGAGCGAAAAAATGCTGGTCGAAAAGGGAGGCGAGGCGAATCTTTCGGCATACTTCAGACCGCATAAAGCAGGCGGATATATCCTGTGGCCAACCATCTATTACAGCGGGAAGGAGATAAAATTGAATGATATCAGGACAACAACATCAGACGCCACAGGGCTGGTTATTCAGGGGCAGGCCGGGATAGCCGCCTTTGTTCTTCTCGCTGGAGCGGCCGGGCTGCTCTTCTTAAGGAGAAAAAAGGATCAGGCATATCACTTCCAGCCACAGCCCTGAAGATAAGGCGGTGTCAATTTTAATTATAGTGCCAATAATTTGTTGTCTGATATGAACAGGGCTGATCCTCTCAAATTCAGGAAGCTTGACATAGGCTGCGGCAGGGAAAAGGTTGATGGGGCTTTCGGCATCGATATTAGCAGGGAGTTTTCTGACTGTGATATGGAAGTGGATCTTGAAAGCTCTAACTGGCCGCTTCCCAAAAACCATTTCGAGGAAATATATGCGAACAACGTTCTGGCATACATAACAGATGTCAGAAATTTTTTCGACAATATACATAGAATAGCCAAAAATGATGCTAAAATAATCCTCATTGTCCCATATTTCAAGAACCCTGTCATGTGGGGAAACCTGTATCACAAGAGGGGATATTCATCGCTTGTCTTCCTTTCAGAAGATCTTAAGGGATGGTTCAGGCTGAATTATGCAAGACTAAATTTTTCAGCCACAGGGAAATCGTTATATGGTAAGGTTATGAACAAGGCCATGAACAGGATGAAATGGCTATATGAGAACACAATATTGAGCTCTTTTTTCCCTGCCT
>CAYJTA010000037.1:0-8506 GCA_964372825.1 uncultured archaeon
GCTGGTTGTGAGGGAGACCGGGCAGGACAGGAAGGCGGAGGCTGACTTCATCGTAAAGACTGTTGGAGTTGCTCCTGTTAAGCCGCCCAGCCCCGAAGGTGGAGGAGGCAATACAGGCCTGATTGTAATTGTCATAGTAATTATAGTCATAGCAGCCGCCGCTGCGTACCTTATCAGGAGGGAGAAGGAATGAAATCAGATGCCGATTGGCTTGAGGAGTTCAGTATGAGTGTCATGATAAGATTGTGTATAAGTGTGATCATATCGGCTTTGATTGTGATGTCCCCAGCTTCTGTATATGCGCAGTCTGCATATGCAGGAGACCATACTTTCCTGGCCATAAACAAGAATGATTTTTCGGCGAGCCTTAAGAACAGCAAGATAAAGGAGCATCTGGATGGCTGCACTGTCTGCCATATCAGCGTTGGTGTGCATGCATATGACAATACCAAGCTCACTCTAAAAGATGGGCCAGGCGCAAACCTAGACAGCAATGATGTTCTTTGTGTCGGCAAGACATATGAGCTTACTGGCCTTGAACCAGCTGCTGAATTCGCACAGATGGGGGGTCCGGAGGACAGCCCGCCTGTGGTATGGGCTGAGAGCCTTTCAGTTGCTAAAAAGCAGATTGAAGAGGGCAAATTCGACACTCCATTATATGATATTTATGCCTGCGCCTGGAGGGGCAGCGGCCTTAATGCACCGTTTGCCTATCCGATGGAGTCTGTTTATGGGCCGGAGGCATGCATACAGAAGGCCTCTGTTATATGCGAGAAAGGCTGCAGGGTTGATTCTGATGGGGCGCAGTTGAACAATAATGTGTTCGTTCCCAGAAGGGAGGGTAATATAAAACTGGAGCATGTGTGCGATGCCAAGTGCATCCTCTTCGTGAACAGGCCTGCAGGCTCATACCCAGTGCGCTTTGAGTTTACTTATGCCAGGGGAGATACAGGCTATACAGGCTCGTCCTTAGGCTATGCGAGTTTGTCAAAGGCTTACGGCTGGATAGATCTCTATCCTATTACGTATGGTACCAAATATGGTGCTGCTGCAGGAACTGCCAAGGACGTGAATGAATTATCATTAAGGACCACTTTCAATGCCAAGGCAGTCAACTACGAGGAGCCCAAGCTGAGGATGGTTAGCTTCACTATCCCCGAAGAGCAGCTGGGCAAGAGTGAAGTGGTTGCAAGGATAGAGCTGAAGAATGCCGGTGGGGACAAGGCTTTTTTTGATGGGATTGATTTCGATGTGCCGGGGGAGGTTCTGTACAAGCCGAAGGGGAGCATAGCGCCAGGCGAAACGGTTGAGATTCTTTATGAAGTTGCAGCCTCGGACCTTGTTGAGAAGGGCGGCCTGAACCTTGACATGAAATATGAGACAGAGAACCTCGGGTGCTACACGAGCAAGAACAGGGAGGCGAGCTTTGAGTCCAAGAGAATAAAGGCCAGCGGACTGACTCTTTGCAAGGCAAGTGCTGACTGCTTGACAGGCCAGGAGTGCTGTGCAGGGGCGTGCAGGAATGCTGCTGAAGGCGTGTGCGATGACATAGACAGCGATGGCATACCTGATACCTGGGTGCCGTTTGAGAGGTAGCAGGCTGCAATCTTCCGTTTTGTTTTTGAAGCTGATCATGCGAAAGGCAGAAAAAATTGCTGATTTATTAGGTGGTCTATTAATTATATTTATGTCCCTCAGAGGTGTGATTTCAGAGAACCTTATCAATGCCTTTGGGATAATAATCTCGATAATCCTCATCTTCCTCATCGCAAGCGCCCTGTTTTCAGGCATGACTGAGAGGGGAGGGATAATAGCATATTCGAAAGTGGCGGAGGATGTGGCAAGCGTGATAGACAGGGTTGCTGCGGAAGCGGGCTCTGCGGTTTTTGAGTACAAAGTCACTCCGGGCCTCAGCCCGAACATCACAATATCATATAAGAGCGTCAATGTGGAGGCCGGAAACCTCAGGATTTCCAAGCCCTTTTCTGCCGTCACCCATACGGACATAGTAAGCATAAACGACCCCGAGAGGCTCTGCATAGTGAAGACAAGGAATGACAGGAGGATCAATGTCAAGGAAGGGGCCTGCAAGTGCGACATGAATGATGACATATGCAGCCCCGAGTGCATAATCAAGAGCACATGCGATACTGCCTGCATCTCTAGCGAGAAGGACAACATATGCATGCCCGGCTCGAGCTGCCATCCGCAAGGGGACGGCATATGCGACCCTGACTGCTATACCAACGAGCCGGACGGGGTGTGGGATCCGGATTGTGTGGCAAAAGGCGTAGACGGCATATGCGACCCTGACTCGGCCAAGAAGGACGGCTACTGCGACCCTGACTGCATGATCAGATACAACTATACGGTAGGCTTCTGCGACCCTGACTGCGTGCCTGATGACAAGAACAAGGACAAGATAGAGGATATTAAGGATGACATCTGCTATGCAGGCTGCGGCTACAAGAAGGGCAGGGCAGGGCAGCCGATCAAGGATGTTGCTGACTTAGGGGAAAGCCGACTGGCTTCCGGATATGGCAATCTTATGGTTTCTGCGGCTGGTTCAGATACAGGAAGAAAAACAAAATCTGAAAATGCCGCAAATGGACAGGAGTATAGCTCAGATGCCATGATATATTACATGACGCCGGAGAAATCTGCGGGCTATGGCCTCAGGCTCCAGTCGCAGACGCAGTATCCGAAGACGTGCCTGAGGAATGAAAGCTGGTTCCAGCAATGCCTTGATAATGAGATTTGGCACTGCGGCTATCTTGGCACATGCAGGCATGATGTCTGCGTACAGGCATATCCTTATCCTGACAAGGACAAGTTCTGGCTTTCCTGCAGGCCTCCCAGAGATTCGCCCTCAGGCATCAATTACAATATGGGCAATATTTCTGTGTGCTGCTGCAAAAATGGCAACTGTTCGATTGGGAATAGAGAATTGTGCATAATCGGGGGAGGTTATGCGTATGCGAATGACAGCGCCAATTGCCAAGAGGGCGCTCTGCCGACTTCTCCGCGAGGCAGGGTCACGCTTGCGAATGCCATATTCCTTCCTCCAGACGGCGTGTGCGACCTTGACTGCTCTGCCAGCGACACTGTCTGCGACCAGGACTGCCCCGACTCCATAAACAAGTGCAGGCCGTATGCGATTGAAGGCGAGCCTTGCGGGGACGGGGTGGAGTGCAGGCAGGATCTTGCATGCTCGCCTGCCAACAAGACATGCATGAAGACTGCATGCGGGAATGGTGCATGCGAAACAAGGGACAAGTGGAGGAAGGTTGACAATCCCAAGAACTGGGAGAACCCCTACACATGCCTGCAGGACTGCCCAGGAACGGCTGACAGGAATGTGACATGCACGGATATAGGGGCAGGCAATTATACCGGGGCTCCATGCTATGATGCCAATGTGCTTTCATACCAGTACGGAAAGATAGAGGTATGCAATGCCAATGTGGAGGCCTTCCTGGACAGGAGGAACTGGGACATAAATGAGATAGCTGAGACGACGCTGAGAGGAGAAGGCGCCCCATGGGGCTTTGCCTTTGACTGGAGCAGGTATGGGGAGGCGTGCCAGAGGATGGCCACGGCAGGCCAGGTTATTGAAGCCCAGGAGAATTATGTTCTCGAGGAAGGCGCATGCTGCGACCCGGCATATGCGAGGTTCTGCGACAGGGGCGGTGCAGTGATGACTCCCCTCTGCAAGAACACGGGCTTCTGCTCTGACCACACCACAGGCCTGCTGTCTGCTTTGCGCAGGATGGGCCTCCCTGAAACGCATGTATGGGGCACTTTCATGTTCATACCCACTGTATCGGGAGGCGTGTGCGGCGCGCATTCCGGAGTTGCTTATAAATGCGACCAGAACCTGAACGACAGCATGAAGCTGAAGGAATGCGATGGCAAATGGGGCGAATGGCTGTTCCTTGACGCGACAAACGACTTCATAAGGCCCCTCTCGGAGATGGGATGCAGCGAGCTCTGCACATGGTGGAACGACAAGGGCCTTTATGCGCAGGCAGAGGCAGGAGGCAAGTTCAATGGGACGCATGGCTTCGCATTCCCGCCGGGAGCGAAATGCAGGAGCGACAGGTGGAAGGGCGAAGGCTTCTGCCAGGCGGGCAATGAGGCTCCATTATCGTGCCAGTGGGAGAAGGTGTGCAAGGACCATAATGCCAACTGCATATGGCCTGGCGACAAGACCTTCCAGTGCGCGGACACCAATGAGCCTGTCTGCGGGATAGACGGCACAACATACAGGAACAGGTGCGATGCCCTGAAGAAGGGGGCTGTCGTCAAGAAAGACGGAGCATGCTGAAAATCTCCCTAAATCGTCATCATGCCTCGCTAAGTCTCTATTTGCTGGTTCCTTCTTTGGAGAATTGGAAAGGCTGTAAACAGGATCTCCACGCTTCTTATATTTTATCTGCTCGGCCAATATTTTATAGATGGGAATGCTCGGACAGGTAAGCTTCACTTCCCGGCCCATAATGCTTGTCATGACCATTGTTGTCCTCATATTCCTGCTGACGTCAGTATGGAGCGGCCAGGAAGAAGAGAAAAAACAGAAGGCTGTGCTGAAGCTGAGATTGGCCGCCACAAACATCCTTGAGATACTCATCAGCTCGGAGGACTGCCTTGCCCTCAAGACGGATATAGACAAGTCAGCATATGCGTTTGTCGTAAACAGGGAGCAGGTGGAGAAGTTCGCAAGGGACTACAGCAACATAGAGCCTGCATGCGCCAAGAACTACAGGTATGGTTACAGGATAACAGTGAAGGAGTTCTGCGGGCCTTTCTATGACGCGTGGCAGAGGAAGAAGAGGGTATTGACGCCGGAAGACTGCAAAGAATGGTCCTTCGGCGCCGGCGAATTCACGCCTGCCAGGCTTACCAAGGCGTACTACAGCAGAGTTGAGTCAAGCATGCCTGTGGGCATATTCCTGAAAAGGCAGGACATAAGGGTAGGCAGGATAAACATCGAGCTTGTGGACGGGGAGCTTGAAAGGCTTGCGAGCTTCCTTGATGAGAGCTGCTTCCTTGCGACAAAGGGGCTTGTGGAGAGGAGCGGGGAGATTGACATAACGGCAAAGGCCATGTTCAGCGGCAGGCAGGCATGCATGGACTTCGGGACTGAAAAGCCGTGCAAGCAGGTTTCTTGCAGCATTGCAGACAAGGAGCTCGCAAAAGGCACATACAGGCTTAAGACGAAGGTCGTGGATAATAATATAATGTACATTGAGGCGTGAGTGACATGGAAATTCGCGAAAACCAGCACAGAGCAGAAAAGGGGCAGTTCCAGCAGGTTCTGGCCTTCATAATGCTTGCTGCCCTTGCTATCGCGTTCATCGTCTTCTCATGGATTGCCAATGCCATCCTCTTCCCGAGCTCGCTCGAGCAGGTTGTGCGCTTCAAGGAGGAGGAAGACCTCAGGGCAGGGGCAAACGCTCTCTTCTACTCCACCGACCCTGTCTCCGGCAAGTCAGTCATTGAGCTGGTGGGCATAGCGGCCTTCCATGGGACTGATGAGATCAATTTCGGGCCTGTGGTGGGCAAGGTGAATGTCAAGAGGGACATAGAGGCGAAGATGGATGCCATGTTCGGCAGGGACAGCCTGGGGAGGCCCAAGTGGTATATCGAGATACCCATCCCCCAGAGGGCGGCTGACATACAGGTTGCCGTGGTGAGCGACACATCGGCCAGCATGTGCGACGATCTTGTGAGCATAAGGGACAAGGTGCCGATTCTCCTGAAAAAGCTGCTGCAGTCTGGCAGGAAGGTTGACATGACGGTATATATGCTTCCCGGCGGCAGCTGCTGCGTTGTCAATAGAACCAAGATAAACCTGAGGCCTGACATGTTTCCGGGCCAGACAGACAATTTCAGGGCGATGGGCCTGAGCCATCTCAAATGCGAAGAGATCCCTGGAGTGACACTGGTCAGCGATCAGGGGAATGAGATGTGGGCCGATGGGACGGCATGCGTAGCCATAAGGGGACCATTCGGCGGATGGAAGCAGGGCGCCGTGAAGATAATCATGCCGCTTTCTGATGAGCTTCCCGGCGGATCAGAGGTCACTGACTGCGGAGGCGGCAGCGGCACGATGGCGGACAGGTATGAGAGGCTGAAGGTAGCAATAAAATATACCAAGGAGAACAATGTGACTGTTTTCCCATTGAAGGCAGAATCGTGCGGCGTGATAACAAAATGCGACGATATACCATATAATCTTGCAGGCACTTTGTATTGCGCCTGCTCTCCCAATGTCGAGAACTTCATGAGGGAGCTGGCGAAAGAGACTGATGGGCAGATGTTCCTGCTCGACAAGACTGGCAATGCCGCAGAGCAGATAGAGAAGATACTGTCGAATGTCAACGCAGAAAGGCTGCCGGCCATAGTGGCAGGGACAAAGCTCCATATACCGAAATCGGAAAACAAGAAGATACATGCATTTGATTTCAGGGTGCCTGTCGCCTTTTCAGGGGAGTTCACCATAGCCCACGTTTACAAGTGGTGATCGCTTCATATCCCACCCATTCGATATGGGCATGATGTCTGCTGGATACAATGTTTTCAGGCTTATTATGCCACGACCTAAAAATATAAGCATATGGTAACAGGTGTTGTCAACGAATATTTCAAATTTATTATCGGTTTGTTGGGTGTCTATATTCTTTTATTGGGCTTCCAGTCCCTTCAAAAAACCAAGAATATCTTCAACCAAGAAACTGCTATAGCACTGCTCATTGGTCTTGCCCTCCTCTATGTTACATATAGGTTGATACAAAAGTGATGAGTATTGCCTACACAATCGACAGGGTCTGTATCATTAAATCTCGATTATCAAAAAATGTTGCAGACTTACCAAGTGATTTTTGGTGCAAAATATGCGGTTAGTTTCGGCTTATTGGGAGTTATTTTTACAGTTTTCCCCACAGCAGAAGGAAGTGCTTTTGCTACTTTAGCAGGATTTATAATTTTTCTCTTATTTAGCGTACAAGTAACGCAAGTTGAAAACGAATTGGCAGTCATTAAGAAGAAAATTATAGAGTCTGATTCAAAGGGTGAAAGAAGAAAGCATTATCGGTCCAAATCACCTGTTATCCCCAAGTTATAGCTCCTGTCCCGCTATTTGTGCGGCATTTTTTAATCAAATCCGTAAGACTTAACAGCTCACCCGGCTGCGGCAAGCTGAGGGATAAGAAATCGCTATTCAGAAGCATTGGTAAAACCGAATGTAATAGGCAGGGGGAAAAATTAAACATTCTATAAGCGGGTAGCTGCATATATTTCAATCTGGCATGATAAGAAATATGCATGCATTTTCCTTTTCGCCCAGGGAAGTGAAGGAGATTCTCATGGCCGTGGCAGTTCTTGCCTTCGTTTTCTCCTATCCGGAAGTTATGAAGAATACTGAGCTCCTCCTTTTCAGCCTGCTGTCTGTCGGCATAGCATTCCTCGGCCATGAGCTCAGCCACAAGTTCGCTGCGCAGCGCTACGGATATTTTGCGGAGTTCAGGCTGTGGCCGTTTGGGCTTCTGCTGGCCGTAGCGTTTGCTGTTGTGCTTGGCATTGTCTTCGCGGCTCCTGGAGCTGTTGTGTTTGGAAGTTTGGGATTCAGGAGGCCAAGGAAACGGGAGATAGGGAGGATAGCTGCCGCAGGGCCTATCTTCAACATATTGGCAATACCCATCTTTCTTGCCCTCCATGCTTTTACAGGCCTCGGCATACTGAGGTATGCGGCTGGAATAAACGCATGGCTGGCCATCTTCAACATGATTCCCATCGCACCTCTGGACGGGGAGAAAGTGTGGAGGTGGGATAAAAGGATGTGGGGGTTGATGTTGTTGTTGGCGATTGGGGGGTTTGTTTTGTCTGGGGTTTTGAGGTAAGTTATGGGCAACAATAAAGGCATCCTCTTCCTCTGGGCGATTTCTGGATATCGGTGGGGGAGTATACACTTCAGAAAGCTAAAGCTTACAAGGAGGTTACGTGTTGGCTAGAGTGTTACTTTACCCAATAATAAAGAGCGCATGGCAATATTCCGCAGATTGTCTTTCCTGTCTCAATTAAAGCCTTGATTTAAGGTGTAAAGGTAAAGCATATTAGCCCGTTTAAGAGTGTTAATTAAATCCTATTTGGAGTGATGCGAACATGGACTACAAAATTACCAGTTTTGTGCTGGTTGCCGGCCTTGTATTAGGGTTTTTGGGAGGCACTATTGCCTCATCATCCCGAATTGGCCAATTGGAAAAAAAGCTGAATGACATTTCAGGGCAGACTGCTGCATCTGACAACCTGAAGAACCAGGTGGCAGAATTGAAGATCCAGCTGGAAAAGCTGAATGTCAATGAGCTTTATGGTCTTGTGAAAATTGGCAATTCTGCCAAGGCCTACAAGATAGGGGATCTTAACAATATGCCGCCTGACATTGCAAATGATAACATAGGACATAACCCTGTTGTCGTCTCATGGTGCCCTTTATGCAGCACCCTAA
>CAYJTA010000038.1:0-1785 GCA_964372825.1 uncultured archaeon
GAAATTCGTGTCATATTGACTATATGTAGGGTCCAGAACTAGTACTTTACCCATTGAAATCATAAGGCAGGCTGGGATGAAGAGGGATGAATTTCTTGAACTTGCAGGAAAGAAACACTAGAGGCAAGTGACGTTATGGATAATGAGCGCCTTGCAAACAGTTCTTTTGCTGTTAGCGATTCCCCCTTCAGCCCCCTTTCGCTTTGCTATCCAAATTACGTTAAAGATAACCGAAGAACTGCGGTGTTTTTGGCTTCAAATGCGAAGCCAGAGAACTGTTGAATGCCTAAAGGTCTACATGCCGGCTGATGTTTGCAGGAAAGTCGTAAGCAAAACTTCCAATTTGTCCTGCCATACCATAGTTTCAGAAAATTGCAGGAAATATACAGACTGCTTCATATGCTGCAGGAATTCAGTTGCAGCGGAGAACTGCAGGCTGCTATGCGATCAGGAGTTCCGGAAGGACATGCATCCGGATATAAGGTCGCAGATCAGGGAATAACCCTATAGGCCTTATAGAGTGCGATTTCCTACGAAAGACACGGAAGACAAAGTATTTAAAGCTTGCTGTCTTAAGTGTACGCATGAACGACAAGAGTTATTCGAGGGAAATCGAAGACGAAGACATATACGACATGAACAAGAGGCAGCAGAAGGAGCTGTCCAGGCTGGTGAGGCTTCCCAGGGCACCTGAGGAGCAGCCTGAGGTGAAGGTTGTAGAGAAAGCCATGCCCATGATGATAGGCCTGCCCCATGGCGAGCCTGAGAAGATAAGGCCCCTCAACAGGATCAAGCCGGAAGTGATAGGCGGCCTTTTCGAGAAGGTCGAATTCCTGAGTGAGAGAATAAGGGAGACAGAAGACATGGTCGCCCTCAGGAAGAAGATGCACGAGGAGATAATAAGGGAAATAGACACCGATATAAAGGAGAAGCAGGAGATAGAGATGAGGCTGGCGGACATGACGGAAAAGAGGAATTTCAAGCTCGACATTTCGATTCTGAGGAGGGAAAGGAGGACAGAGAGGCTGCAGTTCTGGCGCGACACGCTTGAGATGATGACAGAACTGAGAGAGCTGCTGGAACAGTATGAGATGGAGAGGAAGCTGACAGGCATATTTGCCGATGTGAGGGGAGAGAATGGAAGACCAAAGGAGTGAGGGACATGCCTGACTACAAGGAAAAGATTTTTTCAAGCGAAGTCAAGAAGCTCATACCCATAATCGGGAAGGACGGGGCAAGCAGGATTTCAAGGGCCTACCTTGTCGCTGATGAAGACACAAGGCAGCGTATTCTGGAGCTTGTGGACGTTATAAGGGCTGCGTCCGCCCCTATGGAGGAGGGCAGCATCCTTCTTGAGCCAATGCCGGCAGAGATAGCTTCTATAGGCGATATAGAGGTCGGCAAAGTTATGTACGGCAGCAGGGAGATGTATCCTATAGGCCTTGCAAAAAACTCTTTCCTCACTCATATAGGCATTTTCGGCTCTTCAGGGTACGGAAAGACAAACCTCTCTTACTGGCTCATCATGCAGCTCGCCAAACGGGATATACCTGTCCTCATTTTTGACTTTTCCAAGAGGAACTACAGGGAATTGCTTGCAACGGATATCAAGGATAAGGTCGATGTCTTCACGGTAGGGAGGGAAACAGTCCCGTTCAAATTCAATCCATTGATTCCTCCCCCCAACATCCACCTCTCGCAGTGGATGAAGGAGTTCGCAAGCATCTTTGATCATGCTTACTGGCTTCTGGGCGGAGGGAGGCACATAGCGATGAAGGCTTTGGA
>CAYJTA010000038.1:1795-8491 GCA_964372825.1 uncultured archaeon
GGCTTTGGAGGCCGTTTACGAAACAAAGCAGCCCCCGAGGCTGAAGGACATAAAGGAGTGGCTTTCCGTCTATGGGGAAGAGAGATTGCCTCCAAGAGAGAGGAACTGGCTTTCGACAGCCACAAGGCCTCTGGAATCCCTGTGTTTCAAGGAGCTCGGAAAGGTATTTGATTGCGAAAAAGGGGTTGATGTGTCGTCTTTCTTCAAAGAAGGAAGAGTGACTGTCCTGGAACTGGATGCCCTTGACACAAATGACAAAACATTCTTTATAGAGATAATATTGCAATGGCTCAGGGACTGGCTTTTGTCAGCCGATTCGAGGGAGAAGCTGAAGGGGGTAATCATTCTGGAAGAGGCCCACCATGTCCTTAACAGGGAGAAATCGGCCAAGATAGGCTCAGAGACTGTCATGGACCTCATATTCAGGGAAATCAGGGAGCTGGGGATGGGAATACTGTACATTGACCAGCATCCATCTCTTGTATCCTATCCTGCCCTTGGGAACACATCCAGCCAGATATACATGAACCTTGGGCTGGATTCCCAGAGGGCCTCGGACATAAGGGATGCAAGCAACATGCTTGGCCTCGACTATGAGGAGGAGGGCCAGTACCTCAGGAAGCTGCCTGTCGGCCAGGGCTTCATGCTCTGCAGGGGCCTGCCTTATTCCGACCCCTTCCTCGTGAAGTTCAATGAGGTGAAGATTGTAAAGGGAAGCGTGAATGATGCTGTTCTTGAATCCTTTATGAAGAATAAGATTCCCTTTGTTTTTGGTTCAAATCCAAATAATTCACAGATATTGGAAATAGAAAAGAATAAAGAAAAAAACATTCAAAAAGACATCCCCCTTGAAGACATCGATATAGACCAGAAGTCGATGGACATCATGGAATCTATAGGCTCCGGTTCAGGGGTTTTCACAAGCCAGATCTACAAGGATGTCAGGATGTCGGGAAAGACATTTACAGAGAAGGCTGCCCAGCTTGAAGGGCTCGGCCTTATAGGTTCTATAGGTGCCAAAATCGGGAAGAATAGGCTTGTCCTGTATTTCCTCACTGACAAGGGCTATAGGCTGTTCAGGCAGAGCTTTTCGGTCATGGAAAAGGGCAGGCCTATAGACATGGACGAGGTGCTGGAGACATACTCTTTATTCGGATGGAAGGCCAAGTGGCTGGGGAATGTCCTTTACATGAAGAAGGGAGACAAGAAGCTGAAAGTCGCTTTGCTTGATTCGGCCGAAAGGGAAGATATCAATAGGCTAATAAAAGAGAATACACATTTCCTTTGCCCGAATCATGAGACAAAAAATATCCTTTTGCAGCAGGCGGCCAGATACTGCTCCCAAAACAAGATGGCCAAGGCAGTCTTCATAGCCATGGCCGAGAGGAACAGCTCGGGGAGCTTTGAGATGGCGGAGATTGGGGTATAGGGCTGCCTATAGGATACCATAAGCCTTTAATTTCAATATTCATGCCTTCAGTATTTCCCCAAAGCAAGGAAAAGTATTTATATTCACTAAACGAATAATACACTAAGTGAATATTATGAGATTTCTGGACAGGGACACTGAGCTGAAAGAGCTTGAGGCATGCTATTCATTTTCGAGGAAAAGGCTCTTTCCTGTAGTCATTTATGGGATGAGGCGTGTGGGGAAGACAGAGCTGGTAAAGCAATTCTCAGAAAACAAGGAATCTGTATATTTTTTCGTTTACGACAACAAAACATCGAAAGCCCTTTAGAGCGAATTTGAAGAAGAGCTGAAAAGAAGGAAAATTATTGAGCCGCTTGTAAGATTCGAATCGTGGGAGGATTTTATTGACACGCTCTTTGAAAAATGCAGGAATTTTGTGGTCGTTTTTGATGAGTTCCAGAATTTCAGGGACATATATCCGGACATGTTTTCAATGCTTCAGAGGAAATTCGATGAGAATAAAGAAGTCCCGATGCTTATGATATTCTCCGGCTCTATGATAGGCATGATAAAAAGGACGTTCGAGGACATGAAAGCCCCTTTGTACGGGAGGATCAAGGCAAAGATCAAGATATCCCCCCTGCTTTACAGAGATGCGAGGCTCATGCTTCATGAGCTCGGCTACAAAAGCGAAGAGGATGCGGTGAAATTCTTCTCAGTGTTCGGCGGCATTCCAAAGTATTATGTCGCAATGGAAGATTTTGGGCTTGAGGGGAAGCCTCTGATAGATGTCATAACATATCTTTTCCTCCGGGAAAATGCCCCCTTTGGCTATGAAGTGCTTGATGTATTAAGGCAGGAATTCGGCAAAAGGAAAGGGACGTATTATACCATTCTTGAGGCCATAGCGACAGGGCACACAAAATTGAATGAAATTGCAGCTTATGCCGGGCGCAGCGCGACTTCAATCACGAGGTATTTGCATGACTTGGCGGATATGTATGAGATTGTTGGGCGCATTATCCCTGTGACTGAAAATGCAAGAAAGGCGAGAAGGGGCATCTATTCCATAAGAAGCCCAGTTGTCGCCTTCTGGTTCAGGTATATCCACAAGAATTTCACTCTTTTTGAGGGCAAAAATTTCGATGAGATAGTGAACATTGTCAAGAGAGACATATCAGGCTATGAGGGCAGGCGTTTTGAAGAGATAGCGGGCGAATTTTTCATGGAGATGAACAGGAGAGAAATGCTTCCGTTCAGGTTCTCGAAAATCGGCACATGGTGGGGCTTTTACAGGGAAGCCGGGACAAGAAAGGAGGTGGAAATAGATATTGTGGCCCTGAATGAGCAGAAAGGGGAGATCCTTTTTGCCGAATGCAAGTGGCAGGACAATGCGGACGCAGGAAAGGTCCTTGCAGGCCTGAAGGAGAAGGCCGGGCATGTCCAGTGGAACAATGGAAACAGGAAGGAGCATTATGCGGTATTCGCCAAATCGTTCAGGGGGAGGGTGAAGGAGCCTGGCCTGCTGCTGTTCGACCTGAAGGATCTCGAGAGGATTATGAAGGCCTGATCCCTGAAGGAATGCCTTCAGCGCCCAAGAATCGAATTTTTCCCTTCCTATAGGAGGAAATTAGCATATAGAGGTCATAGAGGCACCATATCCCTTTAAATAACTTTCCCGCCTATTCTTGTGTTATATGGACTATACATAAGTAGTATCATGCTCTTACAAATCACGTCATCACTTGATCATTTCGAAATTGAAATGATTGAAAGTCTGCATGATGCCATATCTTCATGTAGACCTATAGGCTAAGGCCGAAAAGGATGAGAAGCCAAGAGATAGAAAAGAGGAGATAACATCTCCTGAATTAAAACTGTCTTTGGCTTTGACAAGTTTGGCTTTGCCTATAAACTTACTCTGACTTTCGGTTGTCTTTTGATTTTTGCGCCCATACCTCAATGGCAGAGGAGCAGTTTGGTAAACTGCATGCCGGAGGTTCGATTCCTCCTGGGCGCTCAGAAACACCAACATCCTGAAGAAAGGAGGTGGAAGGGCCTTTAGCAGCTTGGCAAAGCGGTGGGCGGATTCTGCTCATCAAGCTTGGGGCAGAATCCTTGGACGGGTTATTGAGAGGGGGTTTGGCATGACCAAACATGAAAACCAAACGAAAGCGTCGTAGACCCAATACCCATATAGCATCAAAGGAGGCTTTCTTTCCATGGTCAACGGCAATAGAGGAAAAGGCAAGGTTAAATCCAACCTGAAAAGGGGCTGGGTTTTCGACGAGGAAGAAAAGCCAAAAGATGTCGATAGAGAGACCAATCAGCAGCAGCCTGTTAGTGATGGCCGACAGATAGGCGGCGATCAAAGGAGGACGATGACAGGAACAGTCAGGGTCAGGGAAATTCTGGAAAACAAATACCCTGGCCTTAAGCTGTAAGCAATAGAAACTGACCGGAGGGCCTCTAGCTTACCCCGGCTGGTGGCCCTCCGTTGCCTCATCACGCTAAATTCGGAAAAAGGAGAAATCCCTTTATGGCATTACGACTGAAGTTTACCGTAGTATTCCTTGCAGTCATGCTTTTTGTCTCTGGAGAAGTGACTGCAAGCCCGGTCAGCATGGGCAGAACGCGCTCTGCGATTGAAAGTTCGCTTCAAAGAAACCTGAGCGGACTCAGTGGAATTTTCCTGAGTTTGGGCTTCCAGGCAGATATAGAGATCTCAAACATCAGATTCACCTTGAATATCCTCGATACTATCGGGGATATGGACAAGGACATGGTCGAATCCTTCCGCTTCTGGGAGCTGAAAAGTATCCAGAAGCTTCTAGAAGGAATGACTAAAAAAGGCGAGAATGCGGGCAAGTATGCTGAACACCTATCGAGTGATATCGCTGAACTCAACAAAACCATTCCTAAACCCAGTAACATCGGGGCAATTGAGGGCTTAGGAGCAGCCATAAAGTATCATGTGAATGGCTGCATCTCCGCTATAGGCAGCATAAGCAAAACGGTAAGCGGCATAGTAGAAAATGCAGCATGGTCGGCCTCCGCCAGCGACTTCAGACAGCAGATGAACAATCTGAGCGGAGATTTCACGAGCCTCCAAATCAGCTGTAGGCAAGGCAAAACAGCAGCCGACTTCCTTGCCAAACTGCTTAGGAGATCCCCTATCAGGAGACTCGATAATGAGGTTCTGAGTGGAGACCAGAAAGTGAGTATTTTCGATCTGACCGGCAGACTCCTGCTGGAAATCAAAGAAGACCATGAACTAGCAGCAGACCAACTTAAGGCCCAACGACTGGCAAAAGGCGTGTATCTGGTGGAAGTTCGGGGGACTGTCAAGAAGTTCGTATTACAGTGATCTACAGGCGCTCCGGGGAGCCAGTAGTGAGAGGGAACAGGGGATTCCGTCTTCGATTGGGTGGTGGGTGAATTGGAATTGGATAGAGAAACAACAAACAAACGGAAGGAAGGGAGAATTTCATGTCTTTCAAGGTGTTAATTGCGATGATGGTCGCGGTTGTGGTGTTTGGAGTTGGTGGAGTCAACGTTAGTGGTGGTCAGCAACCTTCTGGAGAAGAGTTGCTGATACCGTCCATCAAGGACAGCGTAGGAGAAGTCGTAGCAGCAATCGATAACTTCTCCGAGGTGCTGAAAGAGGAGAAGGATAGGGTGAAGTTGCTAGTCGAAAAAATCAGCTATCTGAAGTCTCTTGTCAAGAGGGAAGACCCTCCCTATGTGATTGCACAGGTTCTGTGGAGGGAGATTGATCCCATCCTCAAAGCTTACAGAGACGCTATTGAAGGTGATGAAAATGATGCACCATCATTGGTGGAAATCTACACCCAAGACATGCGGGCATCTACAGACAAGATCTTGTCTCGGGGCGATGAGTTGGTGCAACGTCTGCAAGAGTTGCTGGCAAGGGACACGAGGAGGTGTTTGGGGCATTGTGCGAATGTTTACAATGCCATCAAGAACGTGAGAAATAGCGACCGCGATCTTTTGAATGATATCAACAATAGCCGCGGGTCATTGGCCTCTCTTTTTGAGGCTCGTGATAAACTGTGGAGTCTGGTGTTTGGGGGTTGGACAAAGAAGGCCCTCATGCAAACCACAACAGAATTTCTTGGCAGAGCAGAAAAAGGGCAAAAACTCATCGCCCAAATGGTCGGATCTAGAGGGAGATTTAAGGATGTCCTCCAGGCTCTCAAGAGCACTGTTTCAAGGATCAAGATCTTTGTGCTGAATGAGAAATTGGAGGCAGATGTATCAACTGGATTCCCTCCAGTTAACAAAGGCAGCTTAGAAACAGCCACCAGTACAAAAGTCTTGATCTACGACCAAGGCGGCAGAGTTGTTGCTGAAACCTCTTTCTCGGCATCTACAAGGGCTGCTGTACTTGAATTTGCAGAGGATAAGGCACTAAGGCTGGCCAATGGCGTGTATCTTGTTAGGATCGGTTCCCGTCTGAACAAAATGGTAATATTGGACGGGAAGGTGCACATGTCGCAGCAGTTGACACAACAGCACATTCCTTACAAGATGGTGTCATTGTCACAGACCGGAAATGGGTTGACGGTCAGCTTGACATCCTCAAAAAAGAAGTTAAGACTAAATGAGGATGTACTACTAACCGTTTCCTCGGCTGTCGGACAGAAGCTGCGGACCGTCATCGCGGCGATGCCCTGCGATGGTGTCATCCCCTTGAATGTCCATTACAAAATCGAGTTATTCAAGGGGGACCCTGTTAAGATATCCGAACTCGCATTTCAGAGATCGATCACCTGCACGCCGCTTCCAATAAGGAGGTGGCGTCCAAGAGACCCGATCTATGACATCTCATTCGAAGACGGTGCAAAAAAGCGCATCGTGACGGAGAATGTCTCGGATCTGTTAAAGTTCTTCGATGTCAACAAAAAGATAGCGGTCAACGGGAACATGATATGGGGCCAAGGACAAGACTGGCCCCACAGATCTTTGTTCCAGGAATGGCTGCTCTTTGCTCGACTCGCCGTCCAAGTCGAGCTGAGAGGCAACAACTTGCTCTCCCTCACAGGGGAGAGCAAAGGGGTGAAGATTGTAGTGTTCAGGAAGTAACCAACCCTCTCACCAGTGGCGGCCGGAGCAAGTGAGGGCTTTGGACTGGCCTCCTTTTCCCTCATGGCCTGTCCCCAGGCCGGCTCCGGCCGCCACTACCCGCTTCTCAAAGTGTGACCGGGGAGCATCTGCGGCGGCCTGTCTGGGGGATTCTCTCATGGAAAACCCTCTCACCTTCC